>CAKKST010000326.1:13555-20934 GCA_919903585.1 Nitrospiria bacterium
GGCATCCACGATTATATCGCTGAATATCCCCTTCTTAAACAGGAGTTCTATCCCTTTCCTGATCTTCCTTGTGGAATAGGGCTCGCCTGCCTTAATACCTGTAATGGAAACAATCTCCGGCGCTGTTATCCCTGTCCTTGATTCAACCTCAATATTTAATATCTTCCTGTCTTCAATGCCCTCATCGCTGAATGCCTGAGCAGGTAATAATATAGAGAACAAAATTATTAATGATACTACATAGAGCGCTAACCCTTTCAATATTACCCCTATTTGAACTCAATCCTGAATTTTATGTCTGCCCCGTATCTCCCGATTTCGTCACGCTCGCCGACGAGGGATATGTTTTTATTTAGTATATATTCTATCTGAAGCAATTGATCTTCTGTGGTCGCAAGGTTTGTTGAGTATGTAACATAAAGGCTGTCCTCCCAGAATCGCTTGCTCACTGTAAGCCTTGGGCCTGCAGATGCCTTTGATGAAGAGTAGTATGGGTCAACCTGAAACCTTTCAAATCCCATAACATCCTGTAGCCGCTCCTCTATAACATCCTGAACCTGCCCTGTTGCAAAGGATGCCGCCTCCGTTGTGCCGACTGCCTGCTCTGCCCCTGCAAGCTCCTCTGTTGTCTTTCCGACGGTTAAAAGGGCAAGGATATCGGTCTCATTCAAAGGCGGATCTGATACCAGTGTAAGGTTGAAACGCTCTAAGGTGCCGGTAAGATTCAGGTTGATCTGATAATTCCTAACCTTGGATAATGCCTGAATATCAAAGACAGGGTTTATCCTTTCAGGATCAGTAAAATCAACACGGCCTGAGATGACCTTGAATCGGTTTTTCCTGAAATATATCTCACCGTCAATAGCCTCCACCCTGCCCACAATAATCGGCCTGTTAATAGTCCCTTTTAGAATAATATCTATCTCAAGGGGAAGCTTGGCTGTATTATTATTAATCCAGACATTCTCCTTTCCTTCTACACGGATATTAAGGTTTGTATCGCCAAATATAGGCATCCTCTCGCCTGAAGGCTGGCGCACCTTCTGAAATTCCAGCAGTGCACTCTTCCAATCTACCCTCTTTTTATATTCACCCTTTTTAATTAATATATCCCCTTTTGCCAACCTCTCCTTTGCATCGCCCTGAAGGAATATATTCGCATCAATAGTGGATGAGAAGCCCTCCGGAAAATTAAATGCAGCATTGGATACGGTAAAATTCATCCCAAACCGCCCGAACCTGAAACCGCTCAGATCTATACGGCCTGACCCCTTTACTGTCCCGCCGCCTATGCTCCCCTCAAACTGATCTAACATGATCTCCTTCTCATTTAAGAAGAGGGCAATATTCACCTTTTCTACACGCTGGGAGAGAGTCCTACTCCTTAAAGCGCCATCCTTTATATTCAGCGCCCCCCTCACCTTTGGCTCAAACCACTCGCCGGAGAGCATAACTGCTGCATATGCCTTTCCCCTGCTGTATTCAAGCTCTTTGGTAAAGAGCCTCGTTATCTTCATGTCCGCCTCGCCGGAGAAATTCAGATTATATTCCTTAAACGGCCTGAGCCTTCCAGCGACCGACATGGCAGTCCCCTCGCCCTTTATCCTGAAGGAATCTATTATCGCCTCGCCAGCGCTGTATCTTACAACAATGTCACCATCATTAAAAACCTTATAGCCCATAATATCCGCATTTATATCAGTAAGGTTAATTGAGGCGGTAATATTATCAGTATCCCTGAGATTGCCCTCTGCCTCAATCTTACCTGTTGTTGAGATCATCATGGATGAAAATAGTTCAGGCTTATAAGGGCTGAGGAAGGTATTCAGTGGAAAATCCCTCAGATTTATCTCAACATTAAATGGAAGTCCTCCTTTTAGCTCTATCTCACCGCTTATCCTGTTTTTCTTTGCAAATAATCCTGCATCCAAACTAAAAACCATCTCCTTTATGCCAAATACTATCTCACCCGGACCTGAATCAGTATTCAGAAGGATCTTCCCATCTATCTCGGGCCTTTGAAAATCACCCTTTCCCTTCAAATCAAGTGTGAAACCTCCCTTTACTGGAAGCGCACCCCGCTTGTTTATCAGATTTATATCCTGAAGTTCTATATTTGATGATGTAAGATGGCCTGACCATCCTGCCTTCTGGCCTGCCCTGCCATATTTCTCCTTTTTAAAACTGATAAATCCATAACCGTTAAGAGCGCTCTTACCCTTTTTTATAATAATCTTCTGAAAGGCAATCTTATTAGTATCAAGATGCGCTGTAACAGCAGCGCTGTCAAACTCCTGGCCATAGGCAGAGCCTGCTTCAAGATTCAGGCTCCCATCGCCTGAAAAATCATGCAGCGTCCCTTTAAAAGTGAGCGGCCCTGTTGCCTTCATGTAAAGCGGTATCTCTTTATAAAAGATAGCGACAATGTCTTTAGGGCTACCATCCTTTACCTCTGCCCTTAGATCAAAATAGGGATTGCTAAAATTGATGCCATCATCAGCGCCTTTAAATCTAACTGAACCGTTTATCCTGTACTCTGATTCATCCTTTTCAATAAAAATATTTTTTACACTCAGCACGTCGCCTTTGTAATATATTTCACCTGATGCCGTCGGCGCTGATACGCCCTTTACAGCGCCATCTTTAATAGTGAACTCAGCATCAACGATTGGTTCAAATAATAGACCTGTTATCCTGCCTGAGAGGGCCATATTCCCTGATGCGTGAGGATAGTTAAGTCTGCTGGTAATCTCATTTATGTCCTTTGATAAAAGGACAAGAGAGATATTCATCCCGCCATTTTCATCTATTACGCCTGATAGATTAAGTGAAGACTTCTCAGAAGAGGCGCTGAGCCTTCCGATGTTCAATACGCCATTATTTAACTCAAAATCAGCATCAAATCCCTTTATCAGCGCCGCAGCCCTTTCAAGACCTTTTAGATTATCTTCTGCCGGTTTGAATCTCCCTGACATCCCTCCTTTTGCAAAGATATCCTTTTTATTAAAACCCTTTCCTGAAAAACCTACATTAAAATTTATCTCCTTTTTTATCAGTGGTAATTCTGCTATTGATGATAAAAGTGGATCAGGGTCAAGCCTCTTTGCATCTAATACGCCTTTATATGCCGGCATGTCATTGGCAAAGGATACATCCAGCTCTCCTGTGACAGCGCCATTAAGAATATCGCCCTTTAAGGACGATATTACGAGCCTTTTTTCTTCTTCTTTATAAAAACCCTTTGCAGTGATGGTTCCAATAGATTTATCATTGATGTTTATATTTTTCAGGACAATCGTCCCTTCCCTTTTCCTGCTGAGCCTTACATTGCCTTCCAGTTCCCTTGAATGCCATGAGGCGGATTTCAGTTTTACCATTATATCTTCTACATTAAAGCCTGCCTTATGCTCCATACTGAAAATATCGGTGCGGTTATCAATGTTTAAGCCTTTTATCTCCCCTGTTAATCCCCTCTTCCTGCTGTCAATATCAATCGCCCCATTTACAACAACCCACCTCTTTATTAACTTCTTTATTAAAGGCCTCTTGAGCAGTTCTATTGTCCTTTCAAGGAGGGCAGAGTAATTATCGCCTGATACAGGGTCTTCTTCTATCCATACATGCGGGTTCTGAATCTGGAGCTTCGTAATCATAAGGGTCTTATATATAAGGGCAGTGGCGCGGAAATTTATCTTTATCTTTTCCACATGAAGGACTTTTTCATTCTTAAACCGCGGCCTGTTTGGAATAGAAAACCTGTTTATCTCCAGATAGGTGGGAAATATATGAAATGTAAAACCCTCTATAACAATCTTCTCTCCTAATCTCTCCTCAAGCCAGCCTGTTACATACCCCTTAACAGCATCAGAGACATAACTGCTCCTTAGGGCAGCATTTATTCCCAGTATCAATAACAGAATAGAAATAGCTATTATAATTAAGGTTCTTTTTTTTTGCTTTATCTTTGCAATTCTCTTCCTCAAGACAATCTCCCGGAGGTTATCATAAAATGAGAGGCAGGACGTACGGCCGTACACCCTTACTTAGAGGTATTCATTTTCTTTGTCTTTTCCATATATTTCATCCTCAGGGTATAGAGGAGGTTTTTCATTAATGTCTCTTCATCCTTTGTCAGATTACCCCTTGTCTTTTCTTCAAGGACTGAAAGCAGGTCTATTGTCTCCTGTGCCTGAGGAAGATCTATTCCACTTGCCCCTGTAAAGGGATCCGCCTCCTCGCCCAATTGGATAAGCGCCGAATGTGCGAGAGAGAATATAAAAGAGCTGAAATCAATATGCGGCAAACGAGCCTGCAAACCTTCTTCCTGTTCTGCCACTTTTTCCCTGATTACCTTTGCCTTTCCTTTTTCCGGGGCTGCCTTTGGCCTCTCCTCCTCTGCCCTTTTCTTTTCCCCTGCAGCCTGAGCCTCGTCAAAACTTATCCTTTTGTCTGTAACCTTAAAATCTTTTTCATCTTCTTCCACGATATTCACCTCCAAAATTTAAGACTCCTTTATTCAGTCATTCCCGCAGAGCCTCTGAGCGGGAATCTATAAATAGACAAAACTGGATTCCTGCTGCCCCTGATTGAATCTGTCAGGGGCTGTCCCATACTTTAGATATGTGGCAGGAATGACAAAATGTGAAAATTTTCACTCCGTAGTAAATGTGATAAAGGAATTAAACCCCTCTTTGCCCTTCAGTTTGGACTGCAAACTCTGCGCATCCGGCCTTGTTTCAAATCTCCCGACCCTCACCCTAAACCACACGCCCTTTTGAGAAATAGTAACCGGAACTATGTATGAGTCATAGCCCTTCTTCTTTAGCCTTCCTGCAAGCTCCTCTGCAGTATCCTTTTCCTTAAAGGCAGCGATCTGCAATGTGTATCTCTTTTCCTTTGCCGCAATACTCTCTCTTGCCTTTTCTTTCTTTACAACATTCTCTTTTTTTATGGCAGCCTCTTTTTTCTGCTCCTTTTTCTTTGCCTTTTCCTTCTTCTCCTCCTTTACAACCTCTTTTTTCTCCTTTTTCTCACCTGTATCCTGTTCCTTCTCTTTTACCTTCTCCCGTACCTTTTCCTTTTGTCCATCCTGCGGCTTCAGCGGAACAGTCCCCTTTTCATTCTGGAGGGTTTTATAAAATGTGAATTCCTCTTTCTCCTCACCAACTATTGGATTCTTATTCTTTGCCTCCTTTGTCCCTTCTGCTTTTTTATCTGCTGCAATAGGCGCTTTGCCTGTATCCTCCTTTGCGATTTCAGTAAGGGCACGGTGCACCGTGTCCTTACTCCAGAACCATTTATTAACCACAATACCAAGGACAAAGAAAAGTAATGCCACAAGAAGGAGGACTAAAATTACTAACTTTGCCTTATTATTTTTTTCCCTTTCTCTTATCATACCCCCTCAGTAGGGGCGAGGCGCCGCCTCGCCCTCTTTGGGCAACCCCCTGCCTGTCGGCAGACAGGAACGGATCGCCACTGCTCTTCTATATTATCAGCATTGCATCACCATAGCTATAAAATCTGTACCCCCCCTTTATAGCCTCATCATATGCCCTGAGTATAAGCTCCCTGCCTGCAAAGGCAGAGACAAGCATTAAGAGCGTTGATTTTGGAAGATGAAAATTTGTCAGCATCGCATCAACCATCTTAAATCTAAAAGGCGGATAGATAAAGAACTCAGAATATCCCTCCTTTGGCCTGAGAATCCCTGACCCATCCGCAGCAGACTCCAGCGCCTTGGCAGATGTTGTGCCCACTGCAATCACCCTTCCCCTGCCCTTTTTCACATCATTTACAGCCCTTGCAGCATCCTCTGTTATCCTGAAATATTCAGGCTCCATCCTGTGCTGGCTGACATCATTACACTTAACAGGCTTAAATGTCCCGGGGCCGACATGAAGGGTTATATCTTCTATCCTTATTCCTTTGTTTTTTATCCTCTCAATAATGCCCTGTGAAAAATGCAGCCCTGCAGTAGGCGCTGCAACAGCCCCTTTTACCTTTGCATATACTGTCTGATATCTTTTTCTGTCAGACACTGTTGCATCCCTCTTTATATATGGCGGAAGCGGAACCTGGCCGCAGCTTTCTATCAGCCTTTCCAGTCCATCAAACCTAATCCTTTTTCTTCCCTCCCCTAAATCCTCCTCTATCTCTGCCTTCAGTTTATTGTTAAAAATGACAATCGCACCTTTTTTTAGGGATCCCCCTGTCATGCATTCCCATCTTCCCCCGCCAATATCCCTCAATAATAAAACCTCAATCCTGCCTCCGGTAACCTTCTTCCCAGACAACCGTGCAGGAAATACCTTTGTGTTATTCAGTATAAGCAGGTCACCCTGCTTTAGATAATCTATTATATCAGAAAATCGCCTGTGTTCAATACTCCCCGCCCTTCTGGAGAGAACCAGCAATCTGGAATCACTTCTTCTCTTTGCAGGATATTGGGCAATCAGATGGGAGGGCAAAAAATAATCAAAATCAGATAACTGCATTGTTTAAATAATAACACAATCATCCTTTGGTATCAAGCACGCATCGGAAAAAAGGACATGCCCATACTGACCCGCCTGCAGTAGGGTTATTCTTTAAAGAACAGGTTCTAATTGATTTTCAGGGGCAGGTTTTGTTTGATAATATGCAATGAGAAAGAACCATTTTTTTGTCATTCCCGCAGTGCTTTTGAGCGGGAATCTGGTTTTCTTCAAGCAAAAACCATATCCGTCCCCGAATGTTTGTATCGGGGATAGAAACATTCGGGGATGACAGAAAAAAAGAAGCGCTCAGAGATATTTGGGTTACCCACTCAAAAATAAAATACCCGATGCCTGAATTAAATATGGCGGGGATTATATTTTTTTACCCACACTACAGATGCCACATCATTACAAACATCATAAAACCTCTCGCCAACCTTTATGATGACTGGACCATTCTTAGGGGACTTTGCAACCACAGTCACCTCCAGCCCCTTTACAAAAGCCGGATTGTGCCCAACCTTTACCAGATGGTCAAGGTCGTGGTCGGTTTCAGATATCCTGTCAACTATCCCTTTTTCGCCTTCGGACAACTCCGCAAGGTTAATCAGCCCCGCCTCTCTGGCAGCCTTAGCGCCTGGCGTATTGATATAATCAAAGGGCATATCAGAAGGGCCACAGGTATTGCACTTGTCTTTGTTTTCCATAGCATTAGCGAGGTTAGAAAACCCCTACTATCAAACTGAATTTATTTCATATTATATTATAGGCCTAAAAAAAGGTAAAGGAAGAAGATAAAAAAAATTAATACAAACGCATTAAATCCCATTACATGATAAAGCAGTTGTTAATTAATTTTAAAATCCCCCTTAATCCCCCTTTTTCAAAGGGGGAAACTTT
>CAKKST010000327.1 GCA_919903585.1 Nitrospiria bacterium
TTTCACCTGCCCCAATCTGAACCCATGGATTTAAAAACAGAAAAAAGAACAGAATCGCTCCAATAATCAGCGCTACCCTCATAGGAACTTTCTTCATTGCAGACTGCATTGCCTCCTTAGCCTTGTAAACATCTCTTTCATCCATTATACTGCCTCCTCTTAATTTAAATGTTGTTAAGTTCAATTATAGCAGAAAGTAAAATTTAAAGAAAATAAAATTAAAATGGGCTGGTTGTATTTGCCATTTTTAGTCTTCCCTCATGCCTGTCCTGTAATCAGTCCTGTATATAACTATATCCCTGCCCGTTTGAGGATCTCCGGCACCTTGTCCTCCATGCCGATGGCCATTATATGGGCGCCGTCGCATATATCTCGGACTGCCCTGATTGTCCTTGCTGCAATGTCAAGACCAGCGCTTAACGCCTTTTCCTTGCCTGCTGCCTTTAATTCATCAATAAGATTTTGCGGCACAGTAATACCCGGGACATTGTTATTGATAAATGTTGCCATCCCAGCAGATTTTAATACAACAATACCGGCAAGTATCTTTACATTATATTTTCTTGCCTCTTTCATAAAACCCTTAAAATTCTCCACATCATATATTGCCTGTGTCTGGAAGAATCTTGCGCCTGCCTTTACCTTCTTTCTGAATTTCATTAACTGCGGCTCTATTGGCTTTGCCTCTGGCGTTACTGTTGCACCGGGAAACATATCTGTTGAACCCTTTAACTCATTGCCAGCCATATCCTTTCCATTGTTCAGGCTGTTTACAACCTGCAAGAGCTGGGCAGATTCTATATCAAATACAGGCTTTGCGCCTTTGTGGTCGCCTGCTGTAACATAGTCGCCTGTAAGGCAGAGGACATTCCTTATGCCAAGGACATGGGCGCCGAGAATATCAGATTGAAGCGCAAGGCGGTTTCTGTCCCTGCAGGTCAATTGGAATATGGGGTCATGCCCCATATCAAGGAGGAGCTTGCAGATAGCAAGTGATGACACCCTCATAACAGAGGACTGATTATCTGTTGCATTTAATGCATGCACTTTGCCAAAAAGCTCCTTTGCATGCTTTAACATTTCTTTTAAATCTGTTCCTTTTGGCGGCCCGCACTCTGCTGTAACAAGAAACTCTCCTGCCTCTAATGCCTCTCTGAACTTCCTCATATCCCCCCTAATCCTTCTTGCCAGTTAAAGCCGATGGTTTTGTATGCTTGCCGTAATCCTTTGGCTCTGCAATCTCTTCCATCTGGTCAAGCCTGTGCAAATCATTTAAGCGGTTATATATCCTCACCCATACACAATCCTTTTCCCTGTCCACTTCGCATTTGCCATTGTTCATCCCGCCGCATGGCCCATTGAGCAGGCCCTTTGGGCAGTTTGTAACAGGGCAGATGCCTCCTGTCTTATTTATGATACACTCGCCGCAAAGTGAGCACCTCTCATCAAATACCCTGAACCTTGTCATATTTCCAAGAAAGAGCGTATCATTCGCAGTGTACACAGGTTTATCCTTAAATATCTCCACTGCTGCCTGCGTGCCTGCGCCGCAGGACATTATAATAAGGGCCTCTGCGCTATCAAAGGCCTCTTTGAATTTTTTAAGCTCTACCTTTGTGCCGAGGACCTGACATCCTGTCTTTGCAACAAAACCTCCGGTTACCTTCTTCCCCTTCTCTTCTAATCTCTTCTTCATCTCGGCAATCGCAGCATCATCACCTGTACCGCACAACGAGGCGCACTCGCTGCATCCAACAAGGAAAAAGCTGTTGTTGTTTTTTATGGCATCCAGCAGCTCTTCTAATGGTTTTTGCTTTGATATTATCATAATTAGACCTCCACCGCCTTCACCTTGCCTGCCGCCCTTCTTGCTGATTGTATTGTATTATACAATAGCATTGTTATTGTCATTGGGCCGACCCCTCCGGGGACAGGGGTAATATATCCTGCCTTTTGTGCTACTGCATCATAATCAACATCACCGACAAGTTTTCCATCAGGAAGGCGGTTTATGCCAACATCAATGACAACTGCGCCATCCTTCACCATATCAGCAGTTACAAATCTGGGCTTTCCAATGGCTGCAATTAATATATCTGCCCCCCTGCAGACAGCAGGAAGGTCATTTGTCTTTGAATGGCAGATTGTAACAGTAGCATTCTTCTGCAAAAGAAGCATCGCCATGGGCTTTCCCACAATATTGCTCCTGCCGACTATCACTGCATTCTTACCAGTAATATCTATATTGGAGTGCTCAAGCATCTTTATCACGCCATAAGGTGTACATGGCGCAAAAGCAGGCTCTCCAATCATCAATTTACCAATATTATATGGATGAAAACCGTCCACATCCTTATCAGGTGAGATTGCCTCCAGTATCTTCCTCTCATCTATATGCCTTGGAAGCGGAAGCTGGACTAAGATTCCATTTATCTTATCATCCTTATTTAACCTCTCTATAAGCCTGAGCAAATCCTCCTCAGAGGAATTTGCCAAAAGCCTGTGCTCCTCTGAATGAACGCCCAATTCATGACAAGCCTTGCCTTTATTTCTGACATACACTACTGATGCAGGGTTCTCGCCAACCAGCACCACTGCAAGCCCGGGGAAGATCCCTATACCCCTTAATTCAGCAATCTCCCTCTTCATCTCCTCTTTCATCTTTGCTGATATTGCCTTTCCATCTATTATCTTTGCAGCCACTGTTCCCCCTCCTTAATTCACTCTATCTGTTTTAATCTAATCCTCTTTCGGGACCTTTGCATATATATAATAAGCTATTACCAAAACCAGAATAATGCCTGTATTTATCCCAAGCTCTATAAAGAGAATCTTAACCTTATCAAGGTCGTGCATCTCACCTATGGACATCTGGGCGCCGATAACAAGTATGCGTCTGATGCTGGAAATTATACCAA
>CAKKST010000328.1 GCA_919903585.1 Nitrospiria bacterium
GGACTTGGAATAAAATCTAAAGGCTACAATATTTATGTTTCTGGCGCGCCTGGCACAGGAAAGAATACCATTGTTAAGGCAATGATCCAAAAACTGTCCAAGGATATGCCTGTGCCTGAAGACTGGTGCTATGTATATAACTTTACAGACCCTGACAGGCCAAGGTTAATAAACCTGTCTGCCGGATGGGGCAGGGCATTTCAAAAGGATATGGACGGGTTTGTTGAATTCCTGAATGTTGAGATCCCGAAGATATTTGAAAGCAAGGAGTATGAAGATCATAAGAGCAGGATAATAGCTGAGTATGAGAAGGCGAGGGAATCCCTCTTTACAGAATTGAATGAACGTGCTAGGGAGCTCGGCTTTCAGATGTCAGTTTCCAAGACAGGGATAATGAAGATACCTGTAATAAAGGGCAAACCTATACAGCCTCAGGATATTGCCAGCCTTACAAAGGATCAGAGGAGGGAGATAGAAGAAAAAGAGAAGAGGGTTGATTCTGAGGTAAGGGATTTTTTCAGCAAGATACGGATCCTTGAAAAAGAGGCAAATGAGAAGATATTGGATCTGAATCATCAGGCGGTTAATTTTCTCATACAGCCGAGGCTTGAGGAGCTTAAGGCTAAATTCAGCCATTATGCAAAGGTCTCGGATTATCTGAATAGTGTGCAGGAGGATATACTGAATAATCTCGGCGACTTTCTTGCGCCGCCTCCCTCTGCGCTTCCGCTGCCGATAGACCTCTTTGACAGGGGCAAGCCATTTACAAAGTATAAGGTGAATGTGATTGTTGACAATCAGAATACAAAAGGCGCGCCTGTGATAGAAGAGACGAATCCTACTTATAATAATATGATTGGCAGGATAGAGCGGAAGGCAAAGTTTGGAACATTCTATACTGACTTCACAATGGTAAAGGGAGGGTCCATCCTGCAGGCAAACGGGGGTTTTCTTATTGTTAATGTCCTTGATGTATTGAGAAGCCCGTTTTCATGGGATGCATTAAAGAGGGTTATTAAAAAGGATGAGGTAAAGATTGAGGATGTGGGAGAGCTCTACGGCTTTATTTCAGGCGGATTGAAGCCCGAACCGATACCTGTAAGTGTGCGGGTGGTCGTGCTTGGCAGCCCGCTCTTTTATCATCTCCTTTACACCTATGATGAGGACTTCAGGAAGATATTTAAGGTGAAGGCAGATTTTGATGTAGAGGTAAAGGGCACAGAGGATATCAAAGAGGAGTATGCATATTTTATTGCAAGGCTCTGTGAGAATGAAAAGCTCCTTCACTTTGATAAAGAGGCAGTGGCATCAGCCATTGAATATGCAGCAAGGCTTGTAGACCATAAGGAGAAGCTTTCTTTAAGATTCAGCGATATCTGCGACCTGATAAGAGAGTCGCACTTCTGGGCTGCAGAGGATAAAAGCAGTATTGTTAAGAGGGCTCATGTGCAGAAGGCAATTTATGAGAAGGAGTATCGTTCTAATCTAATAGA
Source organism: Nitrospiria bacterium (assembly GCA_919903585.1). Lineage (GTDB taxonomy): Bacteria > Nitrospirota > CAKKRA01 > 9FT-COMBO-42-15 > 9FT-COMBO-42-15 > JACPZJ01. Next base: position 1,494 of record CAKKST010000328.1, read on the forward strand.
AGAGAAGATACAAGGCCTGATAGAAGAGGGGACTATAATGGTCTCTGTTGAGGGGGATGTGGTTGGTCAGGTGAACGGCCTTTCAGTTTATGACCTCGGTGATTTTGCCTTTGGCAAGCCGTCAAGGATAACAGCAAGGACATATCCGGGCACAGAGGGCCTTATGAATATAGACAGGGAGGCAAAACTAAGCGGCAGGATACACAATAAGGCTGTACTGATTTTATCAGGCTATCTTAGCGGAAGATATGCTATTGACAGGCCTTTATCACTCTCTGCAAGCGTCTGCTTTGAGCAGAGCTATGGCGAGGTTGAGGGAGACAGCGCCTCTGCTGCGGAGCTGATTGCCATACTTTCAAGCATTGCGGAGATACCGATTAAGCAGGAGTTTGCCATCACTGGCTCTATAAACCAGAACGGAGAGATACAGCCAATCGGCGGTGTGAATGAAAAGATTGAGGGATTTTTCATGGTCTGTAAGACAAAGGGCTTAACAGGAAATCAAGGGGTGATTATACCGCATCAGAATGTAAAGAATCTGATGCTGAAGAAAGAGGTAATAGAAGCGGTAAAAGATAGAAAGTTTCATATCTATAATGCTGCTTCTGTTGATGACTGCCTTGAGCTTCTTACAGGCACACCTGCAGGGGAAAGGCAGAAAGACGGGACATTCAAAAAAGATACTGCAAACTATCTGATTGACAAAAAATTAAAGG
>CAKKST010000329.1 GCA_919903585.1 Nitrospiria bacterium
CATCAATTTTGGAATCTGTTCAGGAAATGCAAAAGAAAAGTCACCCTTGCTCATCGTCACCTGCCTGTATTTTCCAGCCCATTCGTAAATATCACCAAGCCAGAGTTTATGAATTTTACATATGTCAGGAGCAGTGAAGCGGTGGTCAACGGCAAAAATGGTCGTCAATTCTTCAATAGTTCGCATTTGTTCCGCTTTCTCGCGCCTGTCCATTTCACGCTTGCTTTTTATGCCGAGCTTGTTTCTGAGCACCCTGCCGCGGGAGCCCGGTTCAGGCTGGTCTTCTATGAGATGCGAAGTATCGTAGCGCTTAGATTTTTTCATCTGTTAAAGGTTGCTATAATGTTAGTTTATACAGATAAATTATAGCATATGGAAACCGGATGTATTTTGATAAGATGGCGGAAATAAAGGACTGCCCCAATGTACATTTTTTGCTTGTAGAGATTGTCTTCTGTGAAAGGCAATAGTCGGATACTGAGCAGGACTCTGATGATACCGCCTCTTATGCGGCCACCCGCTCTATCGCTGTTACAAGCTTTTGCGCAAATGACGATTCGGCATGATAGGTCATTACCAAATGCTCCATGGCCCTGGTCATTCCGACATACAGAAGCCGCGCCTCTTCCGCCGGATCAAAATCCTTCCATGGCAAATATCCTACTCCCGGAATCGCGACAACCGGGAATTCCAGACCTTTGCTGCTGTGCATGGTCATTACCTTTACACTGTCAGCCGATGAATCGAAGTGGCGGCTCTCCCAGCTTCCCTGCAACCACTCTACAGGGATTCCAGCCCTGCGTAACCTGTTCATAACTTCTTCACCCATGAACTTCACCCTATAAATGATCGCCATTTCGCGCCAAGCAATACCCTCATCGTGATACTGGCGGAAACACTCAATGATATAATCAACCTCTACCCCGAGGTTCGGACGATGGGTAATAAGAGGAACCGCACCATGTCGGCCTGCGCTTTCCGGCGCAATAACAGGAATGCCATCTTCTTCCGCCTCATGAGGATCGAGGGCCTCTCTCGCAAACTCATATGCCACCGCCAGCACCTCTGCGGTATTTCGATAATTAATGCGCAAGATGGAAGTACGCCCACGCGCCTGAATACCGACAGTGGCAAATCTGAACTTCGAGCGATTTGTATTTCCATAGATGGATTGCGCGTCATCGTAGAGCAATAAAAGGGAATTTGTCTGAGGATCAATCATCTGCGCCATAATTTTAAGCCACTCCGGCTTGAAGTCATGCCCCTCGTCTATAAGCACAGAGCCATACTGGGCCGTGGGTATCTGGCCGCGCTCCACTCCATCAATTACCCTTTCCACTAATTCGGCGCAGTACTTTTGAACATCATCAGGCGAATGCTGGGGAGAGGATACATGATAAAGCTTAAGCTGCTCACTGCACCAGCCGTGGAAATGGCGCACCGAAATCTGTTGTGAGAGTCCCTTTGTTTCCATCATCTGCTCAAGCCGCGCTGCGAGGGCTTTATTGAAACAAAGCGCAAGAATGGGTTTCCTGAGCATCATTGCCAGATATTGGGCTCGATAAACCAGAATCATGGTCTTACCTGAGCCTGCCGTCCCATGTATAACGCGATGCCCTTCCCCCAAACTGCGCGCAAGCTGTTCCTGCTGCAAATCCATGACGCGGATGAGATCGGGGATGGCATCTTTCAGGGTTGCCTTCTGCGGTTCTTCACCGAGAAGCGAAAGCTGGTGCGGCTCGACACGTATCTCAGGGAACAGGTGCCACCGAATGCGTTCGATCTCCGGCATTGTCAGTACATGGCTGAACTCTACGGTAAACATGCGCCAGAGCCGCGATTGAAATTCTTCAGGGTTAGCAGACTCCGTCATCTCGTCTTTACAGATAACCCTGCCAGGCTCGATTACTTCATGTAAATCCGTACTCTCGAACTGCTTGCGGGTGATGTTGGTTAGCACAACACCGTAACCCCATGGGAATAGCAGTTTCCCTTGATACCGTCCATCATGTATCTTAAGGGCGGGATCGTTTTCAAACTTATTATGGAATCGTTTTCGCGGGGCAATTTTACTTTGTCGTTCAGCAGATTAAGGTAAAACTCCATCTTGCCCTTGTATTCAGGTTTGAAATCACCAATTTTCAGCTCTATGGCTACAAGGCATTGCAGCTCGCGATGATAAAGCAACAGGTCAATAAAAAAATCTTCCTCATCTACAGTAAGCCTGAACTGATTGCCGAGAAACGCAAAGCTGTAGCCCATCTCACAAAGAAAGTTCCGGATGTTTTTTATAAGCGCCTGTTCAAGCTGATGTTCGGAGTGTTCGTCTGCCAGTTCCAGAAAATCAAAGGTATAATGGTCTTTTACTGCCAGTTTCGCATGATTCTTTATGCTATCGGGCACAGTCTTGTCAAAATTTGTCTGATTCAGAAGATATTTTTCGTATGATTTGTTTTCAATCTGATGAATGAGCACATTCTTTGACCAGCCGAACTTTTTTGTTGCCGTTATGTAAAATTGCCGCTCATGGGCATCTTTGCATTTCTCGAAAATAAGAATGTTGTGCGACCATGCAATTTCTCGCACCAGTGGTGCGAGTTTTGGATTGTCAGCATAGGTTTCATAAAATAGTCTTGTTCTCCAAAGATTTGACGAAGAGAATCCACCGATGCCGGGGAATTCTTTCTGCAGATCCTTTGCCAATTGAGTTACTACAGCCTTTCCCCATGTATGCCCTTTTTGTCTTTCTTGAATCATACGGCCGATATCCCAATACAATGTGATTAGTTCCTTGTTGACCGCTTTTAATGCCTCATATTGAGCAGAACGGATTCTTTGCTTGATGTCCGTCAATAATTCTGAATATCCGCTATGGCTTATGGCGCTCATCTGTCCTCTTTTCTAATAGTTTCAGTTCTCATACAAACACACTCAAAAATAAGTTTACTTTGAGACTCAAAAGTAAACCTGTCAATATTTAAATTTACTTTTACCTCGGAAAGTAAAATAAGAATCGTTTTATTTTACTTTCCTATTGTTGCCAGCCTGCTTAAATTTTCCAGAATCGCTTTATTCAGCTTACCTTCCTCAGCAATCTGCCCTTCCAACTCCGCTTTCAACGCATTAAACCTTTCGGCAAAATTGAAGTCGTCTTCATCATCAGGCAGGCCGATGTATCTGCCGGGTGTCAGTGACGATGTGCTTGTACTCGGCAGCGTCCATATTCTTCCGCAGCTTGTCCGCTGCCTTCCAGAGCTTCTTCTCTAACGGTTCATCATTCTGGTTCTTTTTCTCTTTAACAATCCGGGCCATCTACCACTCTCCTTATAACACCCAATAACACCTAATAACACCTAAAAACCTCTCTAAGATTATTAGTGACACATCCCTCGCTCCACCTCGTTGAAAACATAATAAACTTTTTCACCTATCCTTCTCTCCCAAATCACCAAATCATGCCACAGCCCCGCAAGCCTTCCCCATTCCCCGCACCAGAATTCCGCCTCAAAAGACGAGGCTAATTCTGCCGTCCCCTTTTGCGCTTAAACTATCTTAGCCGCCTAAAATTCTTCCCCGGTACAATCTTTCCCATTACAACCGAATGCCCTGCGCCTGTTGCAGTGGGGACGTTGCTTGGGATGCTCTGGATGGTCTCATAAGCAAAGAGGGCAAAGGCCATTGCCTCTATGGCCTTGCTGGAATAGCCCATGTCTTCAAAGGTCAGGACAGGTATGGGGCCGATTGCCTTCTGCATCAGGCTAAGGATGGTTTTGTTTCTGCTTCCTCCTCCACCGACAATTATCCCGCTTACCTCTCCCCGTGATAGTATAAAGCGTTTGATATTATGAATAATAGAGAAGGCAGTGTATGCGGTTACTGTGGCAAGGGCATCTTTTTGTGAGAGGTTTTTATTTTTTATAATCTTTAAAATTTCATTCAGCATAATATTGCCAAAGGACTCCCGTCCTGTTGTCTTTGGAGGCCTTTTATTTATAAAGGGATGGGACATAAGATGGGAGATAAGATAGTCGTTTATTTTTCCCCTTGATGCAAGGCCGCCGTTTTTATCAATACCCTTTTTGCCGTCTGTAAGTTTATGTATTAAGCCGTCTATAAGCATATTTCCCGGGCCTGTGTCAAAGGCAGCAATCCTTTCAAAATTCCTATCAGGGATATAGGTAATATTGCTGATCCCGCCGATATTAACAATAACACTGGAGAGCCTCGGCTGATTAAAAAGGATGTAGTGAAGATATGGTGTAAGAGGCGCGCCCTCGCCGCCTGCTGCAATATCCCCCGGCCTGAAATCTGCAACAACAGTAAGTCCAGTCCTCTCAGCAATAATGGAGGGTTCTGCGATCTGCAGGGTTGATCTTACAGAGAACCTTCCCTCTCTCCTCGGCTCCGGGAGATGATGTATTGTCTGGCCGTGTGAGCCGATCAGGCTAACATTAGCCATTTTCATACCAGCAGCCTTTACAATCCGGTGTGCAGCATCAGAAAAGAGCTCGCCGAGGTAAAAGTTTATATGGCAGATTTCATCTACCTTACCTTTTACAGATAACTCAATTATCCTCTCTTTTAGACCCTTTGGATAAGGATATGTCTTGTAGGCAAGAAGCTTGAGCCTGCTATTTAGGCCCTTTCCTTTAATATCTACCAGCGCTGCATCAATACCGTCAGTGGATGTGCCTGAGATAAGACCGATAACCCTCATATTTTCCTGTGCGGCCCCTTCATCCTTTTTAGAAGCTCTTTATCCAATATAATATCTGCTGCTGTCATGGCCATTGCCTTGGCAGCTACAATCATCCCCTTCATCCCAGATTCAGAGCAGGCCATCTCCTTAAATTCCAGTGTATGGTGCGGTATCTGTTTATGGCAGATATCAAGATTTGGATGGAGTGTGGGTATAATCTGGCTTACATTACCGACATCTGATGAGCCGAGCTCCTTGTATTCATCCTCTTTTTTCAACCTTATGCCGAGGGATAAAAGATTTTTTCTAAAGGCCTCGGATAACGGATAGTTTGGCCTGAATGCCTCGTATGCATTCTCGCCTACTGTTATCTTTACCTTTGCCCCTGTTGCCTTTGCTGCTGCTGCAAAACACTCCTTTACCTTTTCTAATACCTTTTTGGCGTCCTTCATCTGAAGCGCACGCACAAGGAATATCCCTGATGTATATGCAGGTATAATATTCGGCGCAGCGCCGCCGTTTGTAATTATCCCATGTATGCGGACATCAGGCCTCAACTGCTGCCTTAAGGCGCTGATGTTGTTATATGCCATGATCAGCGCATCAAGGGCATTGATGCCCTTCCATGGAGATGCTGCAGCATGTGCAGGCCGGCCAGAATATTCTACAGTAACATCTATGGCAGCGAGGGAGCGCTTTACAACCTCTGTGTCATTTGACGGGTGAACCATCATTGCAGCATCAAGGTCATTAAATATACCCTTTTTTGCAAGGATGACCTTGCCGCCGCCCTTCTCTTCTGCAGGCGTCCCGACGACCACTATTCTTCCTTTTATGTCAGCCTGCGACAGGGCAATGGCAGCGCCAATTGACGCAGGGCCGATAAGATTGTGGCCGCAGCCATGACCTACTTCGGGCAGGGCATCGTATTCTGCAAGGAAGCCTATGGCAGGCCTGCTGTCCCCTTTTTGATAAACAGCACGAAAGGCGGTTTCTAACCCTGCAATACCCGTTTCAATCTTAAATCCGTATTTTTCTAATGCAGATGTAAGGAGCTGTGATGCAAAATACTCTTCAAAGGCAAGTTCAGGTTTTTTATGTATCTCCTTTGCCAGAGAGATGAGAAGCGGTGAGAGTCCATCAACCCTTTGTATGAGCCTTTCCTTTATAGCGGTTAACATGGGCTAAATTTACCCTTTTTGGGGCAATGAGTCAAGAGGGAAAGTCCGGCCAAAAAATTTATCTTGACGAGGCCTTATAGATTTATTATATTATATAACAGTGGAGGTTAAGGTAATATGACAACACTTTTAGTTATGGTACACATAGTGATGAGCATCGTGCTGATACTAATTGTCCTTCTTCAGGCAGGGAAGGGCGCTGATGTTGGCGCGGCCTTTGGCGGCGGTTCAAGCCACACCGTGTTTGGAAGCCGCGGGGCAGGGACATTCCTAAGCAGGCTTACAGCAGCGGCAGCAATAATATTTATGCTTACATCCCTAAGCCTTGCATATCTATCAAGGGAGCGGACAGCCTCTTCAGTGGTGGATACGATGAAACAGAAGGGGTCACAAACAGCCCCTGCTGAAAAACCTGCCCAGCAGCCATCTGCTGCCCCAGAAGGTCAGCCCGAAGGTCAAAAGAAGTAGTTTTTTTAAAAAATGGGCAAAAAGCTATTGACAAGGGGGGAAATATAGTATAAACTTTAATTCCAAGAGATTAAAGTGACCCTTTTATTTAAATATCTGGCAATAATCCTGCAATTCTATTTAAATAACATTAATTTAAGGATAAGGAGGCTCTTGCAAAAGTCCCAATTCTGTCATTCCCGCAGAGTTTCTGAGCGGGAATCTGGTTCTAAGTGCTTGAAAAACCATATCCGTCCCCGAATGTTTTTATCGGGGATAAAAGCATTCGGGGATGACAAACAGTTTTGCAAGAGCCTCTAAGGATAAAGAAGGAAACCTGCAAGATTTCCAGTCTTTTTAAATCAATTTAATATTAAACCAATATTTAGCGAGGTAAATTTTTAGTGTGTGCCGTCCTGTATTAATTGAAGCTCCGAAAAATTTTAGTAGGGGCGCTTCATGAAACGCCCGTTCACGCACTTCACACCTGCTAAAATCCAGTGGGTACGGATTGTAACCAAAGGATAAAAATATTATATTCAGATTAATTTATGTTAAATAAATTTCCCCCCTGCTTAATACCCCCGATAGAACCATTCGAGGGCGGGCATGCAGGGGCAGGCTCTAACCCCTCTTTGCTAAAGAGGGGAAACACACCCCTTAATCCCCTCTTGATAGAGGGGAAAGCTCCCCCTTTGAAACCTGTCTGCCGACAGGCAGGAAGGGGGACACAGGGGGATTTTATAAATATCAAGTTCAATGTAGTCATACTAATCTTCTTCTTA
>CAKKST010000330.1 GCA_919903585.1 Nitrospiria bacterium
AAGGTTCCCTCTGATACAAAGAAGTGCAACCGGTAGTGTAAGTCATTATAAGGGCGATTCATGGAATCGCCCTTATAAGCTTCCACCTTCTGCAATTTTAGAGATAAAAATAGCTATGTTCTTACGAAATATGAAAAGGGCTGTGTCCTTAGGCGAATTTCTTATAGACTCCCCTGCCTTTTTTTCTATCTCCTCTGCCCCTATCTTATATCTCCTTGCAACAAAAACGGCGTCTCCTATGTCCTCTTCTGTAAATCTCCTCAATTTTGCAATGATAAAATCAAGAGGATGCAAGACGCTTATCCTTAGAAATTCATCCCTGTATATCTCAATAACCCTTTCTTCATAATCAGGGGGCATGGCAATGACTGACCATCCCGAGATATCTTCTCCTAAGTCTGCCGGGATATTGTGCGACCTCAGAAAGTTAAATAGCCCTTCCACATCTCCTTTTACCTCTGCATCAATATCAGCAGTTGCCCTGTCTTCCATGCCATAGTATTGAAGCGCCAATGCACCGAGAAGGATTATCTGCAGATTGCTTTTCCTCGACCATGCAAATTCTTTGAGTAAACCTATTATCTTTTCAAGGCTAACCTGCAACAAAGTTTAGCGCCTCCAGAAATTTTCTGTATTCCCTATCATCTATCTTCCCCTCACGATTCTTCAGCGGCCTCCTTTTTGTTGTACTATCTATCAAGGTCCTGAAGTTGCTATACCACACACAGGCCTTTTCATAAGCTGATTTGATTTCAGGTATAGCAAGATAACTCTCCCATGAAATATAATCATTGAAGAGAACCTCAAGCCACAAAAGGCTTATACTCTTTTTGTTTTTTAAAGCCTCATCCAATGTTTCATCCCCTGTATAAAAAGGGATTATTCTTAATTTGCTTTTAACCATATTTGCCTGCTCTCTTTAAGAGCATCCAATTTATTTTACTCTTAGCCTTAATTTTCTCCCCAAAGTCTTTGAGAAAGACTATATGTATTATATCTTACAATCTATAGGCAGTCAATTTATGACTGCCCTGCCATTACCATGCTTTTCTGAGACATCAGAACCTTTCTAAGATACTGGCCTGTATATGAATGTTCAAGCCTGATTATTTCCTCTGGTGTGCCTTCGGCTATGAGCTCTCCGCCTGCATCGCCGCCTTCAGGCCCAAGGTCAATGATATGGTCTGCTGTCTTTATCACATCCATGTTGTGTTCAATTACAACAACAGTATTTCCCATTTCCACAAGCCTCTTTAACACATCAAGAAGCCTCTGTATATCTGCAAAGTGCAGGCCTGTTGTGGGCTCATCAAGGATATATAGTGTCCTTCCTGTTGCCCTTTTTGAAAGCTCCTTTGATAATTTCACGCGCTGCGCCTCGCCGCCTGAGAGTGTTGTTGCTGACTGGCCAAGCTTTATATATCCAAGCCCAACATCATTAAGTGTCTCAAGCTTTGTCTTGACATGAGGGATATTCTCAAAGAACTCCATTGCCTGACTAACAGGCATGTAAAGTATATCTGAAATGTTTTTGCCCTTGTATCTTATATCAAGGGTCTCGCGGTTGTATCTCTTTCCCTTACAGACCTCGCATGTAACATATACATCCGGCAGAAAATGCATCTCTATCTTTATCAGGCCATCGCCCTGACAGGCCTCGCACCTGCCGCCTTTTACATTAAAACTGTATCTGCCGGGCTTGTATCCGCGCATCCTTGATTCAGGAAGCTGCGAAAATAGGTCGCGGATAAATGTAAACAGGCCTGAATATGTAGCTGGATTGGATCGCGGCGTCCTGCCTATTGGAGACTGGTCTATGTTTATAACCTTGTCAATTGCAGAGAGACCCTTGATCTCCTTGCACAGCCCTGCCCTCTCCCTTGAGTTATACAACCTTTGCGCAAGGTTTTTATATAGTATCTCCAGAATAAGTGTGCTCTTTCCAGAACCTGACACGCCTGTAATGCACGTAAAGATGCCAAGCGGAATCTTTACATCTATATTCTTTAGATTATTCTCCCTTGCATTCACAATGGTAATATACCCTTTAGGCGCCCTCCTCTGAGCAGGTGTTGGGATAACAAATTTTCCTGAAAGATATTTTCCAGTTAAGGAATTTTCATTTTCCATTATCTCCTCAGGCGTCCCTTCTGCAATAATCTCACCGCCCTCAATGCCCGCACCCGGGCCCATATCAATAACATGATCCGCGCTCCTTATGGTCTCCTCGTCGTGTTCAATAACAAGCACAGTATTGCCTAAATCACGCAGCCTCTTTAATGTATTAAGAAGCCTTACATTATCCCTCTGATGCAGGCCGATGCTCGGCTCATCAAGGATATAAAGGACGCCTACAAGGCTTGAGCCTATCTGTGTTGCGAGCCTTATCCTCTGGCCCTCGCCGCCTGAGAGTGTAGCTGCTGCCCTGTCTAAGGTAAGATAATCAAGCCCTACATTCACCATAAAGCCGAGCCTCTCCCTTATCTCCTTTAATATCCTGTGGGCAATTATGGACTCCTTTTCTGTAAGCTTTAGATTGGAGAAGAACCCCAATGCCTCCTTGATTGATAGCCTTGTTGCATCTATAATAGATTTTTCATTAATCTTTATGGCGAGGGTTTCGGGCTTCAGCCTTGCACCCTTGCATGATGGGCATGGGTGCATACCCATATATTCTGCTATCTCTTCCCTTATGTAATTTGAATCTGTTTCTTTATATCTCCTCTTTAGGTTCTCTACCACGCCCTCAAATGACTTGTAGTAGTATTCCCTCTTGCCATCATTATCGTATGAAAATTTAATCTCCTCATCACCTGAGCCATAGAGTATCACCTTCTGGTGCTGTGATGAAAGGTCTTTAAATGGGGCGCGCAAATCAAATCCATAATGTTTGGCAAGGGATTCAAGCATCTGATAATAATATACAGAGGATCGCCTCTCCCATGGCTTTATTGCGCCTTCCCTGAGGGATAGATTCTTATTCGGCTCAACAAGGTCTTCATCTACCTCAATCAGGCTGCCGATGCCGCTGCACTCAGTGCATGCGCCATAAGGGCTGTTAAAGGAGAATGTGCGCGGCGCGACCTCGGGATAGCTCACACCGCAGTCAATGCAGGCGAGCTTCTCGCTGTATAATGTATCACCCTTATCTGTTGAGGCGATTACAATCCCATCTGCCATCTTTAATGCAGTCTCAATGGAATCTGCAAGCCTTGTCTCAATGCCTGCCTTTATTATAATCCTGTCAACAATAACCTCAATGGTATGTTTTTTATTCTTATCAAGCTTTACATTCTCAGCCTCTGACAGGTCATAAATCTTCCCGTCAATCCTCACCCTCACAAAGCCGTCCTTCCTGATCTGAGCAAGCTCCTTTTTATACTCCCCTTTTCTCCCTCTTATTATTGGCGCCAGCATCTGTAGCTTTGTGCCCTCTGCCAGCGCCATCATGGAATCCACCATCTGCTGGACAGTCTGTGCAGTAATCTCTTTGCCGCATTTATAGCAATATGGCCTGCCTGCCCTCGCAAAGAGTACGCGGAGATAATCGTATATCTCTGTTACTGTGCCAACAGTGGAACGGGGATTTTTGCTTGTGGTCTTCTGTTCAATAGAAATGGCAGGCGATAGGCCTTCAATGGAGTCCACATCAGGCTTGTCCATCTGCTCAAGGAACTGCCTTGCATATGCAGAGAGGGACTCCACATATCTCCTCTGTCCCTCGGCATAGATGGTGTCAAAGGCAAGGGAGGACTTGCCCGAGCCGCTGAGGCCGGTGATTATCACAAGCCTGTCCCGCGGTATCTCTACATTAATATTTTTAAGGTTGTGCTCCCTCGCACCCCTGATTATCAGCTTCTTCTCTTCCATAAAAGGCCTTCCATCAGAAAAGGTATCTAAATAATATAACACTTAATGATTATCTTAGTAAATAGTAAAGATTTATTTACCGCATCCCTTTTCCTTGACTATCATACTTATAATAACTATACTTTACTCAACCAGACCAACATCCAGTATAGCATGAGCTTAGAAAGAGGATTTTAAAGAGATTTAAAGAGGAGGGGATAGAATTTCCCCAAAGGACAATATATCAGAGGGAGTAACAAATATGGATGAGAAGATTAAAGAGCTTCTGAATTACAAGAACATTGCAGTAGTGGGTCTATCACCTAAGGAGGACAGACCAAGCTATGTAGTGGCAAAATACCTTCAATCTCATGGATACAAAATAATCCCTGTTAATCCAAGGGGTGATGAGATACTGGGTGAGAAATGCTATCCCAATCTCTCTGCTATACCTCACCCAATTGATGTGGTGGATATATTCAGAAGGCCAGAGGACATCCCGCCGATTGTTGAAGAGGCAATTAAGATAAAGGCAAAGGTCATCTGGATGCAGGAAGGGATAATCAATGAAGCCGCAGCAGAGAAGGCAAGGCAGGCAGGCCTTGATGTAATCATGAACAAATGCATGTTAAAGGAGCACAGGAGGGTGATGGGATAAAGAGGTTTAAAGATATTTTCTATGTAATGCCAAAATGCCTCTGTGTCCCTCTATCACTTCCTCTTTCATTTCCCTTACCGTTATGCGTTAATGGTTACACCTAAGAAGAATGGGAGAAACGAGAATCCATGATTGTGGATTATGCTGAAGATGGGGAAGTGGTTTATGGATAGGCGACAGATTTATATGTAAAATGTCCTCAGCGCCCAAAAACTTATACTTCAAGACACAACCCCCGTGCGATCCCCCCTCTATAAGAGAATATACTTTACAAAAAACAATGATAATGTTATCTTTGAATAGAATATTATGGATAAAAGGCCGCAGGAATGGATAAGACAGGCTGATTATGATATTGACACAGCGGAGTTCATGTTTAATGGTGGCAGGTACTTCTATGCAGTCTTTATGTGTCATTTATCCATAGAAAAGGCCTTGAAAGGCCTTTATCAGGCAAGGCTAAACAAAGCGCCTCCAAAGGTTCACAATCTTGTTTACTTGTTAAATAAGATTGGTATTAAACCAGCAGAGGCTATGGGAAAATTTCTCATAAAACTTAATGAGGTTAATATTGTTACAAGATACCCTGAAGATATAGACAAACTGCAGAGGGACTTTACACAGTCTGTGGTGAAGGATATACTTTCAAAGAGTAAGGAGGCTTTAGGATGGATAAAAACGCAGCTTTAGAGGTTATATCGCGTTTTCAAAAAGCTGTTGAGTCTAAAGGCATAAAGATTGCCAAACTAATACTTTTTGGTTCTTATGCCACAGGAACTTACAGAGAAGGAAGTGATATTGATATAGTTGTTATATCTGAAGATTTTAATGGGAAAAATTATTGGGAGAGGATTGAGATACTTTCTGATGCTATTTATGAGGTTTTTGAACCAATAGAAGCTATTGCTATGACCCCGGAAGAATGGGAGAAACGAGAATCCATGATTGTGGATTATGCTGAAGATGGGGAAGTGGTTTATGGATAGGCAATAAATTTATATGTAAAATGCCCTAAGCGCCTAAAAAACTTATACTTCAAGAAAGACCCCCATTATCCACTCTTAATGCCGGTCAGGTTGTTTTTGTTGTTAAGTCCCCACCCTTTTTCATTTTTCAATGGAGGAATCCACGCCGATTTAGGACATAGGCATACGCATAAACAATCAAAAGTAAAATTAATCCATATAGGCCGCCAAGAAAACTGATGCCCCATCTGCCAATCAGTATAGATGAGACAAGACTGAGTACTATACTCACGAGCATCAATTTCAAAACTGACTTTCTGAAAAAAAGCAGAAGAAACGAAGAAACTACTATTAATAATACCTGCAAGGACCTGATAATGTGGTCAGCAATATTCAGGCTTTCATAAAATTTTGTTGCCTCATTTCCCAATTGCCCTGAGCGTGCCATAAAATAGGTCGCCATGAACCAACCAAGTGCTGAGACAAGGTAAAATGCCATGATGATTAACGATACAACAACAATTACTAACTTCGCTAAGGGAAAGCGCCGATGATCACTTTTATTATTTTTCATTTTATTTATGGCTTAACAAGTTATTAGATAGTTTTCTGTTCTTTATATATAAAACATGAATTAGACACTTGTCTTTTCCATTTGCAAAAAAGATACTTCTGAAATACCTGCTTTTTCTTTTGCATGCTCAATGGTCATGCTTACAAGATTGCCCTTTTCATCCAGGTCAATGTAGAGATTTTCTGATATTTCTTTTGTCTCAGCTACAGGAACATTTGAAAATTCAATCAATGCTGTATCTGTATCTGAAAAATACCGAATTTTCATTTTTTCTCCTCCTTAAAGTTTCTATCAAAGAAAGCATTATGAATGGTCTCTCCATCCTCTAAAAGAATTACTCTTAAGTATTTCCCGGCTTCTTCGATAAGTTTCCACTTCCTTATCCTTCCATCAGCCTTAACTTCTGTCTTTATAGGTTTTTTGATAGCATCTAATATCCATTCCTCTTTAATAATTGCCCTATCTGGACGCTGTCTAATAAATGAAAAGTATTGTGTATATTTCATGGCTTTATTTTATCATTTTTGGGAATAATTAGGACGCTTCCCATATTCCTTATTTTACAACCCTACAGCCTTTTTTCAGCTTTATTTTCTCACCCTTTTCCTCTATTGTCAAGGACTGCATTTTGAATTGTTTTGAGAAGGCGTCAAGATTAACCGGTATTAAGAAAAAGACCGCTCTTGTGAGGCTCGGTCTGGAGGCTTTGATTGCAGGGCAGATAAGGGGGTCAAATGAATTGTAAGCAGGCTGCAATACTTTTTCATTATTGCTTATGGTTCTTCTCTCCCCAAATCCTCATGCTTTCAATGATTGCCCCAAGGCTCTTTCCCCTTTTAGTCAGGGTATATTCAACCCTCGGCGGCACCTCTGGAAAAATCTTTCTTGCAACTATACCCTCTTTTTCCAGATATCTCAACCTGCCTGACAGGGTCTTTGGGCTGACACCGCTGAGAGACTTTCTTAACTCGCCAAACCTTTTTGTGCCGGTAAAAAGATCTCTCAATATCAGTATCGTCCATTTGCCGCCGATAAGTTTTATTGACTTTTCAACAGGACAACATCCATGCTTCATAAAAACCTCCTGGTATAATGCTCATTATACCTGATTACACAGATTAAAAACTAATAAAGGGCCTCAATTTTTAATAATCTGTGTAATCTGTTTTTGTAATCGGTGTAATCGGGCATCCTTATAGGATGTCTATAGTATACTTTCTGAAACTGTATAACATAATTGTAACTACTTGACAAAGTATACTGTAAGATGATACTGTGTGTCAATATTTTACTGTTGGAAAGTTTTTAGCTGAAAAGATGTCAGAAGGATATTAATTGCAAATTGAAAATTTAGGAATTAAAAATTGACAATTAAAAAGAAGGAGGTGAGAAGAATATGGATATCAAAACAGATAAGGTTCTTGACTGCAAAGGCCTGAGCTGTCCATTGCCTGTATTAAAGACAAAGAAGGCTATAGAAGAGCTCAAGAGCGGACAGATCCTTGAGATGATTGCAACTGACCCTGGCTCAAAGAATGACATGGAGGCATGGGCAAACAGGACAGGCAACC
>CAKKST010000331.1:0-1377 GCA_919903585.1 Nitrospiria bacterium
CGACGTATATGCGGTCTCACCGCACAGTGGCCGCGGTGGATGGACATGGTACACGGGATCGGCCGGCTGGATGTATCGGCTGATCGTGGAATCGCTCCTGGGCTTAAGGCTGGAAGCAGACAAACTGCGTTTCGAGCCGTGCCTCCCTGCGGATTGGGAGACGTACACAGTGCATTACCGATACAGGGAAACGCTCTATCATATCACTGTCAGGCAAACGCCCGCCGCCAATAATAAGATGATCGGCGAGACAAGTGTGACCGTCGATGGCGTTGAGCAGCCCGACAAGACCATTCCCTTGATTGACGACCGCCATGAACACTCGGTCGAGGTGAAAATACACACCACACACCGTTAAACAACGAGTAACCGCTCCAGTATGCCCGGGCGCCCAGAGACACTCTTTCCGGAAAAGGGATATGGGGATTCTGAATCACTTCCCAATACAAAACTCCTGAAATATTTTTTCCAGTATGTCCTCTGTTGCGGTTTCACCGGTGATTTCGCCGAGGGCATTGAGCGCCCCCCGCAAATCCACTGCAAGGAATTCCTCTGACATCTCGTCCTTTAATGAGGCCTGCAGATTTTCAAGCGATGTCCTTGCCCGCTCTATTGCAAGCTTGTGTCTCAGGTTTGTTATTATTGGCCGCTCTCCAGTTGCCACCTTATTTTGAAGTAGAAGATTTGATATAGCAGACCTAAGCCCATCAATCCCATCACCATTTAATGCAGAAATAGAGACTATATCCTTATCTGGAAGATAGTTTTTAATTTCTCCCTCCTTTACCTTACTTGGAAGGTCTGCTTTATTCAATACAACAATCACCCTTTTATCTTTTACCTCACCCATCAATTTTTTATCCTCATCACTAAGTAACGTGCTTCTGTCCATCAACAACAGGACAAGGTCTGCATTTTTTAAGGCCTCCCTGCTCCTTTTCACGCCCTCCATTTCTACAATATCCTCTGTATGTCTTATACCGGCAGTATCAAGAATCCTAAGCGGCATTCCCTTTATATTTACCCACTCCTCTATTACATCCCTCGTTGTTCCGGGTATTGGTGTTACTATTGCCCGCTCCTCTTTCAGCAGTGCATTAAGGAGGCTTGACTTGCCAACATTCGGCTTGCCGATAATTGCAGTTGCAATCCCCTCTTTATAAATCCTTCCCTCATCAGCGCTATCTATCAGGTATTCAAGCTCTTGGATAATCCTTTTTATCCTCTCTCCTATCTCACTCTTTTCCCTTAACTGAATGCCTATGGCGTCATCAGAGCCCCGACGCCCACAAGGGGCTAGACTACAACTGGATTGCCGGATAATTATGACCACCCCTTGATTCGGTCGCTATTTCAGGATAATCATCTTCTTCGTTG
>CAKKST010000331.1:1387-2545 GCA_919903585.1 Nitrospiria bacterium
TTCCATCACATCCCTTGAAATAAATTCTATATCCTCATCAACAAAATCTATGGACGCCTCAAGGGAGGCAATGATAGAGAGAAGCTCCTCTCTGACAGCCATAATCCTTTTTGATAAGATGCCGGAGAGTTGGCCAACAGCAAGCCTCAGACTATCCTCTGTCTTTGAGTTTATTATGTCTATCACAGCCTCTGCCTGTGATAGGTCAATCCTGCCATTTAAGAACGCCCTCTTTGTAAACTCACCCGGCTCTGCAAGCCTCGCGCCATTTTTTAACACAAGCCCCAGTAGTCTCTTTAATGGAAGGACACCGCCATGACAGTTTATCTCAACCACATCCTCTTTTGTGTATGTATTCGGCGCCCTCATAATAGTAACCAGTACCTCGTCTATTTCGTTGCCAGTTTCTATGTCATTGATAACACCATAATGAATGGTATGCGTTGGAACGCTTTTCAGGTCTTTCTTCTTTTTTGAAAAAAAGATTCGGGCAGCAATAGGTATTGCATCCTTACCGCTTATGCGGACGATGCCTATCCCTCCCTCGCCAATGGGTGTTGAGATCGCACAGATTGTATCTTCATTTAACATATAAAAATTTTATAGGAATTTATCCGGCAAGTCAAATTAATGTGCAGAGAGGACACTTAGCGCCCTTTTCATATCCCCTGGCGCCTCTGCCTTAAATTCCATAAATCTTTCTGTAACAGGGTGAATAATGCCGAGCCTCTCTGCATGGAGCATCTGCCTTGGTATATTAATATTATTCCAGTTCCTCATATTCCTTCCGCCATATTGAATATCACCAAGAACAGGGTGTTTAAAATATGAAAGATGAACCCTTATCTGGTGCGTCCTGCCTGTCTCAATTTTTATCTCAAGAAGGCTTGCGTTCTTGAATCTCTCTACTACCTTAAAGTGCGTTACTGCTGTCCTTGCCCTTTTTGTAATCGGTGATATCTTTTTTCTGTCTTTAATATCCCTGCCAATGGGAACCTCTATTGTTCCGCTCTCTTTTTTAACAACACCTGCGACAAGTGCAATATATCTCTTTTCCACCTCACGTCTTTTAAATTGCCTTGATAGATGCTGATGGCTATGGTCATTCTTTGCAGCAACAAGCACGCCTGAGGTATCCTTGTCAAGCCTGTGAACAAT
>CAKKST010000332.1 GCA_919903585.1 Nitrospiria bacterium
AAATAGACTTTTAATCAAAAGAGATAAATTTATTGCCAAAAGGATAGATGAGACACTAAATCAAGGCGAGACAGGAATCATTTTTATCGGCGCCTATCATAATATAATTCCCCTGCTTGACAAGGACATATTGGTAAAAGAAGTAAAAGATTTAGAAAAGATAAAGGATTATCAAAGGACATTCCTTCACTGGAAAGAAGACAGGGAGAAATTCGAGGCATTATCTATGTATCTCATTTCACCAGTGAATATTGAGAAGGATTGAAGGAATACCTTATACAGTAAAGAAATACTTAGGGGGATAAGATGGGAGAATCTAAAAAACCAAAGGTGCTTATAGTTGATGATGAGGAAAATAATCTCAACTTAATAAGCGCCCTGCTTTCAAATAACGGCTATCTCTATGATACAGCAAGGAATGGCCTTGAGGCGCTGGAAAAGGTAAAGGAGTATTCTCCTGACCTTATCTTACTTGATATACTGATGCCAAAGATGGATGGATATGAGGTGTGCAGAAGGCTTAAGGATGACCTGTTGACACAGCATATACCTGTTATAATGGTTACAGCCCTTTTTGACAGGGATTCACGAATTAAAGGACTTGAGGCAGGGGCAAATGACTTTCTCACAAAACCTGTGGATGGTGCAGAGCTTATGATAAGGGCAAGGAACCTCTTAAAGGTAAAGAAATTTGAAGACTTTTTAAAAAGGCATAATGAAATCCTTGATTATGAGGTGAAGCAAAGGACTTCCGAATTAAGGTTTACACTTGAAGATCTCAGTAAGGCCAACAAGCAATTAGAGATGTCAAAGAGCAAGATTAAAGAGGGATATATTGATAGTATCTTAAGGCTTACAAATATTGCTGAATATAAAGATGAAGATACAGCATCTCATATTAAACGGATCAGTTATTATTGCCCTCTTATGGCAAATGAGCTCGGATGGTCAGAGGAGGATGAAGAGGCGATATTTTATGCAAGCCCTATGCATGATATTGGAAAGGTTGCAATACCATCTGATATATTACTTAAGCCTGCAAAGCTGAATCCCGAAGAATTTGCCCTTATGAAGACACATGCAACTATCGGTGCAAGGATCCTCGGCGGCTCTCCATCTAAGATCCTGCAGATAGCCGAAAGGATTGCATTGTCCCATCATGAGAGATGGGACGGGAGTGGTTACCCGCAGGGGCTTAAGGAGGAGGATATACCGGTTGAAGGTAGGATTACGAACATAGCTGATCAGTATGATGCACTTAGGAGCAGGAGACCATACAAGCCTCCCTTTGACCATGATACAGCATGTAAGATAATCACAGAGGGTGATGGGAGGACAATGCCTCACCATTTTGACCACAAAATCCTCAATCTATTTAAAGATACGAATAAACAGTTTGAAGATATATATGAAAAATATAAGGAGTGAGACTATCTCTTCTTCTGAACCTCTCCAGTCATTGGCACAAAGGCAACACTTGTAATATGCTCAACCCTCAGGTCATCACCCTTAATCTTTGTTACAAGCGTTAGTGTCTGATAATATGTGGTGCTGCCCAGCGGGATAATAAGCCGGCCGCCGTCTTTAAGCTGCTTGATTAATGGCGGAGGTATATGGTTTGCAGCAGCAGTCACAATAATTGCATCAAAGGGCGCATACTCCTCCCAGCCAAAATAGCCGTCAGCATTCTTAATCTTCACATCTTTATAACCGAGTTCTTTTAATCTTACAGATGCCTCCTCTGCGAGGGGTTTTCTTATCTCTATTGTATACACCTTATCGGTTATCTCTGCTAATACTGCTGCCTGATAGCCTGAGCCTGTGCCGATCTCAAGCACCTTTTCAGTAGGCTTTAATTTTAAGACCTGCGTCATGAGCGCAACTATATAAGGCTGGGAGATGGTCTGGCCCTCTGCAATTGGCAGTGGATGGTCATTATATGCTGATTTCTGCAATTCCCTTGCAACAAAGAGCTGCCTTGGCACCTTACCCATGACGGAAAGCACAGCAGGGTCTGTAATATCCCTGCCCTTTAAATCCGCCTCCACCATCCGCTTCCTTGCCTTTGCAAATAAATCCTCTTCAGCTCTTGCTGAAGAAAGTGCAAGCAGTAAAATGATAATTACATAGAAAGATTTTTTCATGGTATTTTCTCTGATACTTATAGATACTTCTGAATATTGATCAGGCTCTTTTCAACAGCCTCTCGTGAGTGGCCTTCTATGGTAAGTATGGGGTTTGATCTTGTATTTTTAAGGAGTGAGAAGAAAAGGTCAAATTGCACAGTCCCATCCCCGATACCGAGATGGTCATCACTCTTTCCTGAGTTATCGTGCAGGTGAGCCTCTATAATATTATCACCGATATTTTCAAACCATTTTTCAAGAGAGACCTTTGAGAAGAGATTAAAGTGGCCTGTATCAAAGCATACCCCAAGGTTCGGTGAATTTATCCCTTTAACGAGCATTGTCAGGGTCTCAGGCTCCTCTTCAAAAATATTCTCCACTGCCACCCTCGTATTTAATTTCTCTGCCCTCTGTAATACCTCATTCCATGTCTCTATGCTGTTTTTAAGCCACGTATCAGAATAGCCGTTGTATCTCCATTTATCATAACCGGGGTGGAATACAATAACCTCGGGCCTGAAGATATCCGATATTTTAAAGAGCTGATTAAATCGTTTTATAGTTAATTCCCTGACGAGTCTGTCTAAAGAGCCCGGAGACATATCAATAAATGGGGCATGAAAAGTAAATTTTGGATTATAATTTAGCTCTTTTTTAAGTTTTTTGTAATCTGCAATCTTTGCAGTATCTAAGGTGGTTGCGTCAAAATATATCTCTAAATTAAGCCTCTTCTCCTTTATCAGCCCAATGTTCTCATTTAGCTTCTTATATGGGATATGAACATTTACCTGTTTCATTATTTATTTTACAGTTTGGGCCTTTGCAGAAGCTGTTTCTGCTGCCTTTGTTTCTTTTGGCTTGGAATCAGTATCTCCACCATCTTTTTTTGGTTCCTTTAATTTGTTTGAATAGTCTGTGACATACCAGCCGCTCCCTTTAAAAACAAGGCCTGATGAGCTTATTACCTTATATAATTCACCATTGCATTTATCACATGCAGTCTTTGGCGGGTCGTTTACCTTTTGGATTACCTCAAAGGCTTCACCGCAGTCTTTGCATTTGTATTCGTATACAGGCATTTATAAAACCTCCATTAATACTTAATAACTCCACTGTCATTCCTGCCCCCACTTTCGTGAGGGTAAACTCCAGCAGGAATCCAGACACCCAGAGTTAAACTTCCATGTAAGGACATTATACATGTTTTTTGAGGCCTCAGTCAAGGGTATTGATGGCATCCTCTATCCTGTCCAGCCCTTTTCTGATTGCGTCCAGAGATGCTGCATAGGAGAATCTTATATAATCATCCGCGCCAAAGGCATCACCGGGTACTACTGCCGCCTGAGCCTTTTCAAGAAGGTAGGAAGCCAGATCAGATGAGCCTTTTATCTTCTTTCCATTGTAGCTTTTTCCATAAAGCCTTGCCACATTCGGAAAGACATAAAATGCACCCTGCGGCATCCTGCATGAGATGCCATTAATCTTATTCAGCCTCTCAACGATATATCTCCGCCTCTTATCAAATTCTGCTACCATCATCGGTATAAAGTCCTGCGGCCCTGTTAATGCCTCTACTGCTGCCTTCTGTGCAATGGATGTTGGGTTTGATGTGCTCTGGCTCTGCACCGTGTTCATTGCCGAGATAATCTCCTCAGGTCCTGCTGCATATCCAATCCTCCAGCCTGTCATGGAATGTGATTTTGAAAGGCCATTGACAACAATTGTAAAGGCCGTAATCTTATCATTTAAAGATGCAATGCTTATATGCCTAAACCCATCATAGACAATCTTTTCATAAATCTCATCTGAGATAATATATATCTTTTTCTTAACCGCAATCTCTGCTATCTCCTCTAATGTCTTCTTATTATAGGCAGAGCCTGTAGGGTTTGATGGCGAATTTAAAATAATGGCCTTTGTATTTTTACTAATCTTCTTTTTCAAATCCTTTATGCCTATCATAAAATTATTCTCTTCTGTTGTATTAATAATAACAGGCTTGGCATTATTCAATAAAATCTGATCAGGATAAGAGACCCAGTATGGCGCAGGGATAATAACCTCATCACCCCTGTCAAACAGCGCCTGTGCAATATTATATAGGCTGTGCTTTGCCCCGCAGGAGACAATGATCTGGCTTTTTGAATATGTGAGATTATTGTCGTTCAATAATTTCTTTGCAATTGCCTCTTTTAATTCATCTATTCCGCCGACTGGTGTATATTTTGTAAAGCCATTGTTAATTGCCCTGATAGCAGCATTTTTTATATTTTCAGGTGTGTCAAAATCAGGCTCACCAACGCCGAAATTGACCACATCCATGCCCTTTGCAATCATTGCCTTTGCCTTTGCATCAATTGCCAGTGTTGGCGAGGGCTTTAGTTTAGAGACCCTTTTTGCCAAAATCATTTACAGTAATCCTCCTTATGAATAATATAGAAAATGCTGCGCCCCTACTTAAATTTTTCTTTCAATTTTTTGTCAACTATCTTTGGAACAAGGCCATTTATAGAGCCTTTAAATGCAGCGATCTCCTTTACTATGCTTGATGTGAGATAGGAGTATTCCTCGCTGGGCATCAGGAATACAGTTTCAATCTTATTGTCAAGCTTTCTGTTCATAAGCGCCATCTGAAACTCGTATTCAAAATCCGAGACTGCCCGCAAGCCCCTGATTATTGCCTGCGCCTTTTTTTTCTTCGCATAGTCAACAAGGAGGCCGTCAAAGGTTTCTATTTTTATATTCCGCAGACCCTTTGTAGATGACGTAATCATCTCAATTCTTTCTTTTATGTTAAAGAGCGGCATCTTTCTTGGGTTGTGGGCAATTGCAATTATTACCTCATCAAATATCCTGAGGGTTCGTTCAATCAAATCAATATGGCCGTTTGTAATTGGGTCAAATGTCCCCGGATACACAGCAATCTTTTTTTTCATGTAAGCCTTCCTTTCTTTTATAAAGTGATAGTGTTGTATCACCATATTTATATTTTTTTAAAAGAATCAGGCCTCCTATCTTCTCAGATAAAATCGTCCTGCTTAGGTGTTCTACAATTAAAATTCCGTCTGGATTCAGCATCTCTTTCTTCTCAAAAACCGCAAGGGCATCCTGAAGGAGTCCTGAGCGATATGGCGGATCAAAGAAGATAATGTCAAACTTTCCTTCTGTGGTTTTCAAAAATTTTACTGCATCGCTAAATATGACATTGCTATCTTCCTCTAAATGGCACAATAGTAGATTTTCTTTTATTAACTTAACTGCTTTTTGGTTGCTCTCAACAAATGCTATCTCTTTTGCGCCGCGGCTTGCCGCCTCAATCCCCACATTCCCTATCCCAGCACAGAGGTCTAAGAAGACGGCGCCATCAATCTTATCCCCGGTTATATTAAATACAGATTCTTTGACCTTGTCCGAGGTTGGCCTTATATCCAGGCCCTTTGAAACCTTTAATCTCCTTCCCTTTGCCTTACCTTTTATAACACGCAAGATATCCTGTCCTAAAGTTTTTTGTCTGCCTCACAAAAATGTATTAATGGCTGGTGCAAAACTAACATATTAAGATAATCCAGTCAAGGATAACTTCAGCGGGTTTCAATTATAAGGCCTTCCCATGGTATTTCATCTTCATTAATGATTTTATAATTATACGGCTGGCCGAGGGCATCAATCTTATCCTTTAAAATATCCACATTATAATCCTCTGGCAGGCAGTTGATTGATTTTATTACCTCGCCTTCTAAGGCGATGAGAACACCCTCTGAGGGGGTGATATTTTTATTGTCAATGATTGCAGCGATGGCATTATGCAGCTCCAGATCAAAACCAGTCTTGATCTTCATGCCTCCCCTGTAAACCCTGTCCTCGCCAAATCTTTCCGCTAAATATTCTTCTATGAGAGGGTTGTAGCAGGCCTTTTCCCTGCCATTTTTATACTTTAAATTTTCTATATTAAACCTCTTATCTGTCTTATCTTCTCTAAGAATAATTTTATATCTTAATGCGTCTTCATATTCATCCTTTGAGATCTTCTTTGCCTCAAGCATCAACTGTAATATCCGCTGCTGCCTCTTTATTACCCTGCTCAGCCTTTTGTATGGGTCAAAGTATTTTGGGTTCGGCAGCATTGAGGCGAGAACCACACTCTCAGCGAGATTAATTTCAGAGGCAGGTTTATCAAAATAAAATCTTGAGGCAGCCTCTATGCCATATATCCCGTCACCCCATTCTACTTCATTCAGATAGAGCTCAAGTATCCTTTCTTTTGTCAGGATCTTTTCTATCTGGTATGTTAAGAAAACCTCTTTTATCTTTCTCTCAATTGTCTTCTTTTTATATAAAAAGACATTCTTTGCAAGCTGCTGTGTAATGGTGCTTCCGCCCCTTACAAACTTCCATTTTTTAATATCTTCAAGAAAGGCATTCCACATCTCATTATAATTAAATCCCTTATGCTTAAAGAATGTATCATCCTCTGCTGTTATAACAGCGTCCTTTAATGTTCCTGTTATCCCTGATAATGGCGCCCATATCCTGTTCTTTCTGTCAAAATAGTGGGCTATTACCTTGCCTGATATATCATAGACCTCTGTTGACATATCAGGCCGGTAGTTCTTTATTAATGAGGCATCAGGAATCTCTTTGGCAAACTTATAGGCAAGTATGCCTAAAACAGAAGAGAAGATTAAAAATAGGATAAGAAGTGACAGAAGGATTGTTTTTATCATAAGGTGGGGGTAGATTAACAAAAAATTATTGATATTTCAATAGCTAAAAATAAAAATGGCTGGTTATGATTTCTCATAACCAGCCTATAGAGAGAGGGATGCAGGGATGACTTATTTTGCAGTAGCTAACTTAGGAGTAAGGAATAACTTTTTCCGTTTGTTCTTTAATATGGTATTATCTACAACAGTTCCGCAGTTCAGGCACTTCCAAGCGTAAAACATCAGGAAATAATCAGCGAATCTTTCAGCGACCATCAAGCCGCTGCACTTTGGGCAATTCATATTTCCATCCTCCTTTTGTTTGTTTATAGCTAATGTGAATATTATGCAATAGCTATGCCAGAAAGCTCACGCAAAATATCTCTATAATTTCAATAAGTTTCAAATTATGGTTTTTTATCTTATGCCGAATTTTGCCAGCACATTTGACAAAAATTGTCAGGTTAACAAAAATTATCTATCTCTTGACAACTATCAAGCAGTGATGTAAAAGCATTGTATTAATAGGGCTATTAACAGTCTCATAATAGTAACGACATATTTGTAAAATCCCTCCTAACCTCCCTTTTCCAAAGGGAGGGACT
>CAKKST010000333.1 GCA_919903585.1 Nitrospiria bacterium
AAATATTTAATCTTTTTCTGGAGTTTTTGTAAGGTCTTCTCTTTCCTGAATAGATCAATATTGGCAATTGCCGCAGCGCAGGCGAGTGGATTTCCTGTGTATGTATGGCCGTGGAAAAAGGTCTTTAACTCATTATATTCAGCATAAAAGGCATTATATATCTCATCAGTTGCGAGTGTTGCAGCAAGCGGGAGATACCCTCCTGTAATCCCCTTTGCAATTGCCATGATATCAGGCGATGCCTTTTCATGTTCGCAGGCGAACATCTTCCCTGTCCTGCCAAAGCCTGTTGCTACCTCATCTGCAATCATCAGGATATTGTACCTTGTGCAGAGCTTTCTTATCCTTTTTAAATATCCATCAGGGGCAACAAGCATCCCTGCAGCGCCCTGCACAATCGGTTCAATAATCAGTGCGGCAGTGGTATCGGCATATTTCTTTATTATTTCTTCGGCATTATCCGCACATTCAAGCCTGCATGCGGGGTATTTTTTATTAAAACTGCACCTGTAGCAGTATGGCGATTCTATTTTATATGAATTAAAAAGGAGTGGTTTATAAATCTCATGGAACAAATCAATGCCGCCGACACTCACAGCGCCGATGGTGTCGCCATGATATGCATTATAAAGTGATATAAATTTTGTCTTTTTTTTATATTGTGCACCCTTCTGCTGCCAGTATTGGAATGCCATCTTTAAGGCAATCTCCACTGCGGTTGAGCCGCTATCAGAATAAAAGACCTTTGCAAGGCCTTTTGAAGCGAGTCTGATTAGCTTTTCAGACAGGAATATTGCAGGCACATTTGAAAGGCCGAGCAGTGTGGAATGGGCAATCTTATCAAGCTGTTTTTTTATAGCCCTGTCAATCTCCCTTTTTCTGTGGCCATGAACAGTCACCCAGAGCGATGAGATGCCGTCAAGATATTTATTGCCGTTTATATCAATCAGATAGC
Source organism: Nitrospiria bacterium (assembly GCA_919903585.1). Taxonomy (GTDB): domain Bacteria; phylum Nitrospirota; class CAKKRA01; order 9FT-COMBO-42-15; family 9FT-COMBO-42-15; genus JACPZJ01. The sequence continues at coordinate 956 of CAKKST010000333.1, forward strand.
TTCCTTTGCCCCTTTCTATAATTAAAGGGGTCTCTTCTAACCAGTCCTTCATCTGGGTAAAGGGATGCCAGATATATTTTTTATCAAGTATTTCTAATTTTCTATTTTTTCTTGTATTCATCATCTATAAAATTACTAAAAATTCCTTGAAATGTCAAAATATTATGCTATAATTGCAACAGTTCTTTTAAAAAATCAGGGGATTATAGGGGGTAAGGTGGAACAAAACACATTCCAGAGGCGCAGGTATCCACGGGTTAATGTTACTTTGCCGGTAGAGTACAAGCATGAAAAAAAGATGAAGAGGGTGCTGGCAAAGACAGTAGGCGAGGGTGGACTGATGTTGAGTCTTTCTGAACGTATCCCTGTGGAGACCAAATTAAATCTAAATCTCTTTCTTCCAAACATGAGCCCATCCTCTTCTGTGTTATACAATCTGAAGGCAAAGGGGAAGATTGTATGGAATCAGGAGGAGAAAGGGGAATACTACTCGGGCATATCCTTTATTGATATTACAGAGGATGACAGAGACATATTAAGGTCTTTTATAAACAAGTATAAGGAGATATAGTTTTTGTTTACAGGCATTATAGAGGAACTTGGAACAGTAAAGGATATAAAAAAAGGTACGAAGGGCGCAAGGCTTACTATAAATGCTAAAGTAGTACTTGAAGGCGCCAGAATAGGCGACAGCATCACGGTTAATGGTGTATGCCTGACAGCTGTAAGGGTTACTGAGAATTCCTTTGAGGTGGATATAGCGCCTGAGACATTAAAAAAGACAAACCTCGGTGAGTTTAAGAACGGTGCAAGGGTAAATCTTGAGCGGGCATTAAGGCTTTCAGATCGCCTCGGCGGACATCTTGTAACAGGACATATTGATGCTGCGGGTGTAATAAAAGAAAAGAGGAAGGAAGGCAATTCCTATCGCTTTTTTATAGAGGCCCCAAAAGAGATACTCAGATATGTTGTCCAGAAGGGCTCTGTTGCAATAGACGGCATAAGCCTGACAGTTGTTGATGTGACAGACAGGCTCTTTAGCGCTGCAATCATTCCACATACCATGTCTGTAACCACACTTGGAATAAAGGGTGTTGGTGATACTGTAAACCTTGAGACAGACATAATTGGCAAGTATGTAGAGAAGATGTTAGGCAAGGGAGAGAAAAAGATTGATGAAGCTTTTTTAAAGCAACATGGATTTTCTAAATAGTGGTTGACATATAATTGTTATATATGATATGTATTAAGTGAAAATTTAATAAGAATTACACAGGTAACCGCATTGGTTTTAAATGGGAACCCCGTATAATCGGGGGCGGACCCGCCGCTGTAATCCTGACCTCATTGATTGAGGGAAGACCTTTACATTGCAAAGCCACTGTCCAGAAGAAAAGGGATGGGAAGGCAGTAAAGGTTTGGGAGAGCCAGAAGACCTGCCTGTGTATTCCTTCCGCATATTCGATGGTAAAGAAGGGAAGGGTGATGACTTGCATTTTAAATCAATCCCCTGCCTTTACTAAGAAGGCAGGGGATTTTTTATTTTATTATTTATAACCCTCTCCCCTTGCGGGAGAGGGTAGGGTGAGGGGTAACTCTTATTTATGAAAGGAGGTGATACCTTGGAGAAGATAGCAAGATTAAGAAGTATTGTTGCAGTTGATTATAAAAAGGCGATGTTTGTCTTAACATCTGTATTTGTTGCAGCAGGGATAGTGTACATCGTGGGCTTTGCACCATATCCGGCAATCCATGATGCATTTCATGACATCAGGCACGGTCTTGGGTTTCCATGCCACTAAGATTTATAATACACCCTCCCCTTAATCCCCTCCCATCAAGGGAGGGGAAAGGTGGAGATGCTTTTT
>CAKKST010000334.1 GCA_919903585.1 Nitrospiria bacterium
GGTTTATTATCTCAATATGCCTCCTGCATGCAAGCTCAGGCACAACACCGCCGTACTTACTATGTATCTCTGTCTGTGATGAAACAATACTGGATAAAACCTTTTTTCCATCCACAACAACAGCAGCAGCAGTCTCATCACATGAGGTCTCAATACCGAGTACTAAGGTCATAATGTTAATTATATACTATTTTTGAATCTGCGCCAAAAACAAAAATCCATCCCCCTCCACCCAAAAACATCTTTCATAAATTCAGTTCTTAGTTTCGCCTCCACTGGTCTTTGATTGGTTAAAATTAAACCACACTTTTAATACATCGTCAAGAAATATTGAAAAGGTAAGTTTTCGTTGGAATTGCCTGATATAGTGTGATAAGATTATCCCCGTGGAGCAGATAAATAAGATAAAAATTGACCCTTCTGCCTTTATTGTAAAGAATGCCTCTGTGGTTGGCGCTGTTACTATTGGCAGGGATTCAAGCGTATGGTTCGGAGCTGTGCTGCGCGGCGACATGGCAGAGATTGAAATAGGCAATGAGACCAGTGTTCAGGATAATGCTGTTATACATGTGGATTTTGACAGGCCATCAATAATCGGCAGCGGCGTAACCATTGGCCATGGGGCAATTATTCATGGCGCTGTTGTTAAGGATAATGTCTTGATAGGTATGGGATCTATTCTGTTAAACGGCGTGGTGGTTGGAGAAAATTCTGTAATTGGCGCAGGGGCGGTTGTAACAGAGGGCTTCAATGTCCCGCCCAATTCACTTGTGCTCGGTGTGCCGGGAAAGATTATCAGACAATTAAAGCAAGAGGAGATTGAAAGGATAAAGGATGCAGCAAGAGTCTATGTAGAGTATGCTAAGGCTTATAAGGCATAAAAATCTTTTCAAAGGGATTCTTAACAATCCTTCCCTTATAACTCTTTGCGTGTCTCTCCGCGTCCTCAAGTTTTAAGAAGGCATGAACCCTGTTGTTATTTACATTGTTTGTAATAATCTCACTATCAACATAATATGCAATAGATGCGTCTATCTTCTCGCCTGTTACCTCATCCCTCACCATTATGTGTGATATTGGTTCTTTATTCTCAGAAAGCCACATATATGCACAGTATATGGAGTCAAACCTTTTTGCATCATTGTTCTTTAATATTGCATCAACACGATATATTGGTTTGATATGAACACCGTCAAAATCGCATTTTTCAAACCTCTGGGATTTTTTATATATTGCACTGCCCGATGCGACGGCAATAATAAGTATCAGGAATATGCCGGTTTTGAACCATTTGCTCATGTTATCATCCTATAGTTAAGTGAATACTAATCATCAATAATGATCCTAAAAGGCAGACAATACCAAACCAGTAAGTCTTCATAACATAGCCTGATAAGAGCCCTTTTGTCTCATCATGCCTTGCAATCATATCTATGCCAAATGCCCAGCCTGTTGAAAATATTCCAAGTATAAAGAGCGCAAAAAATATCCCTGCATCAGGCATCTCTGTTAATAGGTCATAAGGATCATGGTGATAGGGGAGATTAAGGAGCCTCGGCGCTATCACCTCTATTACTGCGAGAAGGACGGTGATGACATTCAGGACAGCAAGAAAAACCCCGATTGAAAGAAATAACCTCCTTTTATCTTCTACCTTAAGCCTTCCGAGGCCATATATGCCGGCCATATAGCCAATCAAGATGAGATTGCTAACATAGTAGAGCGGCAGGATCAGATTTTTATACACCGGGCCGAGGATGGACTGGGGTATCATAGCAGACGGCCTGTCTGCAATATCAAAAACCACAGTACAGCATGAGACAACTGTATTTGGATCCATGCTAAAGGCAACAGCAATATCGCCAATGCTGTCTGCAATTACAAAGATGCTCACTATCAGGAGGAAGAAGAGTTTTTTCTTCATCAAAGGATAGCTTTTTGCTGTCTTATCTATTATATATATAATCAGCCACTGGCCGATGAGGAAAAAGACAACAGGCTTTAAGAACTCCATAGGCTTTATAATTGCGGGCGCCACCTGCGTTACTCCGTATATGCACATTGCGCCTGTTATATCAGGGATATAGCTTCCGAGTGTAATATAAAATATCGGCCAGTTTATCATCCTTATACCGAGAAGCACTACTGCGAGGATAAGCGCAAGATAGGCCTTCTTCTCAAGCATTGTCCTCCTCTCATTGGTCATATCCCTCTTCCACCTGCTGACAATTAAAAATGCAGAGACAAGGGTAACTGCACCGAGGACAATTGATATCACTGCAAAGAATAGGAGTATAATTGTAAAGGCATTAATTATCATATCCTGCCGCCATTATTATGTTCAATGCCTGCCAACACACCGTCCTTGAGATTGATCCTGACATCTGCATAAGGGTAGAAGGCATCATCGTGTGTGGATACCACAATGGTCATCCCCTTATTTTTCAAATCCACAAGTATCGCGATAAGGTTTTCTATTGCCTTTGCATCTATGTTTGATGCGGGCTCATCTGCAATGAGTATCTCAGGATTATTCACAAGCGCCCTTGCTATTGCAACCCTCTGCTGTTCACCGCCGCTCATCTCCTCTGGCGTATGGTTTATCCTCTTTCCAAGGCCAAGCCTTTCAAGCAATACTACTGCCCTTTCCTTCCTCTCCTTTTCTTTATATACTATTGGGATCAATGGATAGGCCACATTCTCCCATGCAGCGAGCCTCGGAAGGAGATTAAAATCCTGAAATATAAAACCTATCTTATTTCTTCTGATGAGTGCAAGCGCCTCGTCAGAAAGGGCTGTAAGCTCCTCTTCGTGCAAAAAGACATGGCCGCCTGTGGGCCTGTCAATGGCGCCGAGGATGCTTATAAGCGTTGTCTTGCCCGAGCCTGACGGCCCTGAGATGATTGTAATCTTCCTGCTGTTTATCTCAATACTTACATCCCTGAGCGCCCTTACCTCCTCAGGCCTTTTAGGGTTGTAGTATTTAGAGAGCCCTTCTGTTTTTAAAACAGTGTTATTTGTGTTCATATTAATGTCAACATCCTTACCCCTCTCCCTTGATGGGAGAGGGTTTGGGTGAGGGTGAATATTCCTATTCTCCCCCTCCCCTTAATCCCCTCCCGCCGAGGGAGGGGAGAATACTAAAATCCCCTCTCCCCTCGGTGGCACAGGCTTCCAGCCTGTGGAGACAGGCAAGATGCCTGTCCCACCAGAGAGGGATAGGGTGAGGGGGAATGGCCGTTCACTTCATTGTTACTGCCGGAGCCGTTACTGCGCTCCTCCATGTTGAATACATGCTCCCCACCATTGTCAATACAAGGGCAAAGGCAAAGCTAAGAAAAAGGGGCAGAGGCATGTACCTTGCCGGCACTGGAAAGGCCGGCAGTATCCCTATCTCAGCAATAAAAAACTGTGCAATCAGAAATCCATTAAAGAGCCTTATCCATATAAATGATATCAGGAGCGCCATAGGCGCTGCTGTAAGGCTGAGCAGCAGGTTTTCAATAAATACCACCTCTATTATCTCGCTGGTCTGCCAGCCGATGGCCTTGATAATCCCTATCTCACGCCTCCTCTCCCCCATCCCAAATCCTGATACAACCAGCAGTGCAGGTATGGCAATGGCAAAGGCAACTGTATAGAGGGCAGTGAATATCCCCTCCTTCATGGTAAAGCCTTTATTGAAATACTGCCTGACAAGGTCCTTTGTCTGCACCCTGATAATCGGCTGTGTCTTATCACCTTCATGGAGAGCGCTTAACACCTCTGCAATCCTCGCATTATAACCCGGCCTTGTATACACCAGCAGGTCTGACGCCTGCCCGGGCATCCTGAATATCTCTGCGGCATCATTAAAGGAGGCAAAGACAAGGTCTGCACTCCAGATGCTTGACTTGGAGGAAAATATACCCGATACCTTTAATATCCTTGATTTGTTTATATCAAGGGTAAAGGAATGGCCAATATCAAGATTGAGCGCCCTTGCAAGGCTTGCGCCAATAATAACCTCATTCTCTTCTTTGAAGATGCGCCCCTTTTCTAAAGACAGCGAAGGAGGAAGGGCATCAGTCGGCATCCCTGCGACTACTGTAAGATAATTGCCAATGAATGACCTTCCAATTACCCTCGGCACAACCTTCAGAATACCCTCTATCCCCTGCACCTCTTTGATAAATGACAAAGGCACTGCCGAGTTTTTTCCATACTGATCATATGTAAGGTATATATCTGCCCCTTCTTCTACTGATAAAAGCGACTGGGACTTGACACCCTGAGATATGGCAATTGCAGTAATAAATGGAAAGAGTATTGCCACAAGGCACAAGACCACTACAATACCCCTCCCCTTATATCTAATTATATTTTCAGATGCAATCTTTAAAAAATTCAGATGCCGCTCAAGCATAATGATTTCCTATTTTCTGACCAGTTTACTTCCATCAAGCCCAGCCCCTCCTCCCTTGTGGGGGAGGGAAGGGTGGGGGGATGCAATAGAGCCAGTATGATCAGGGCAGTAGCAATATCCACCCGGCACAGGCCATTCAATACAGGAGCAGGAGTCCTCAATTCGCGGGTCATAATTAATATAGCACCATGCTGGTTTGGTCACTGCACC
>CAKKST010000335.1 GCA_919903585.1 Nitrospiria bacterium
GCATCAGCCTTACTATTATTACAATCAATACAGGCAATGCACAATCTGACATCCCAGTTGTAGACATCTCCAATTACCCGCAGGAGGCAAAAGAGGGGTATAAAATATTTTCGCAGAAGTGCATAAAGTGCCATTCACCGGCAAAGCCATTAAATGCGCCTTACAGCGGCGAGGCATGGAAGACACCCGTCTATCGCATGATGCGTAAAGAAGGTTCATTTATTAATCAAAAAGAGGCTGAGAAGGTTTATGCCTTTCTCGTTCAGTATTCAAGCACAAGAAGGCCAGTACAGGCTGCAGCGGTAGAGACAAAAGGGCTGCACCCCATTGATGCAGGAAAGAAGGTTTATGAGGCAAGGGGCTGTGCAGCCTGCCACGCAATATCAGGCGTCGGCAGCAAGGTGGGGCCTGAGCTTACAACAATAGGCAAAATCAGGGATGCAAATTTTTTGCATAAATGGATGAAGAATCCGCAGGCTGTAAAGCCCGCGGCGATTATGCCGAATCCGGGTTTAACAGACAAGGAGCTTAAGCCGCTTGTGGAGTATCTGACCAGTCTAAGGTAGGTGAGTTAACCCCTCACCCTATGCCTCTCCCCAGAGGGGAGAGGGAATCTGATGATTTTTCTCCCCAAGGGGAGAGGGGAAAAATTGTTGGCCTCTCCAGCAGGGGGGAGAGGGGGCTTTCTTGTTTCCCCTCCCTTGACGGGAGGGGATTAAGGGGAGGGTGTGGGGTTTGCGATTTAATAGTAGGAGGGAATAAAATTGAAAAGGAGTTATACAATTAGCTTGATATTGATGTTCATCGCTCTTTTGCTATCCACTGCCGCTGCCTTTGCTGCTAATGGCAGTGAGTTTGTGGCAAAGGAGGTTGTAATAGAAGACCTCGCGCAGATCCTCGCAAGGTGGTTTGTGTGGTTTATCATGTATACCTTTGTCCTTGTTACATGGGTGTTGTATGCCCTCGTTGTATTCCTTCATTTAGCAAGACCATATATATTACAAATATTAAATAAATTCACACTAAGGCTGGGCGCGGACCTTTGGTGGACATTCTATTTGACAGGAAGGGATATTGTTGCTGTGGCAGTCTTTGCAATGGGGCTATTTAATCTTATACCCGGATATCTAAGCGAGATACACGGCCTTGTGCCATGGCCCATGATTGTTGGGCCGATCATCCTTGGCATATCAATCTTTATGAAGAGCCTTGTTGATGTGGATGATAATCCGGCTGCCTTTAAGGTCTACTATGTGCTTGTTCTGGCAGGCTTTGGCGTTTATTCATTAGGGATTTATGGGATAGTACATTAAAGGCAGAGAATAAAACACCCCTCCCCTTAGTCCCCTCCCACAAGGGGAGGGGAAATAAAGAGGGATTTAGTAGAGTTTCCCCCTCCCTTGATGGGAGGGGGTGAGGGGGAGGGTGAAATGGGGATTTTTAAATGAATATAAAAAAAATAAAGATATTGATTCTGATAATAGCGTTAGCACTCATACCATCAACAAGCTTTGCCTTT
>CAKKST010000336.1 GCA_919903585.1 Nitrospiria bacterium
GGGTTAAAGGAAAGGGCTATGATAAAAACATACGATATCGTAGTAATCGGCGGCGGGGCAACAGGGACAGGCATTGCAAGGGATGCTGCGCTCCGCGGGCTTAAAACTATTCTCATAGAGAAAAAAGACTTCTCTGCCGGCACAACAGGCGCATGCGGCGGCATGATTCACGGCGGCTCCCGCTATCTATTATTTGATGTAGAGACAACAAGGCTCTCCTGCATTGACAGCGGCTACATACAAAATATTGCATCCAACCTGATATTCAGAATCCCCTTTCTCTTGCCAATAATGAAAGACGACAAATACGGCATTGAGAAATGGGAGGCATTTCTAAAGGTCTACGATAAATTTCAGAAGTATAAAAGTGGAAAAGGGCATACAAGGCTCACAAAAGAAGAGGCATTGAGATTAGAGCCCGGACTCTCCCATGATATTGTCGGCGCCTTGTCAATGGATGAGTGGGGCATTGATGTATTCAGGCTTACTGTTTTAAATGCTTTATCTGCAAGAGAGGCAGGCGCAGAAATCAGAAATCACACAGAGGTTGCAGGATTTATAAAAACAGGTCAAAGGGTCAAAGGGGTAAGGGTCAAGGATAAGATTTCCGGGAAGGCAGAGGATATTGAGGCAAGGATTGTTGTAAATGCCGCTGGCCCATGGGTGCCGAAGATGGCAAAGATGGCAGGCGCCTCTGTGAAATTACGGCCAAGCAGAGGGGTGCAGATTGTGTTTGAAAGGAGGATTTCAAATCTCGGCATGACCATCACTGCCATTGACGGAAGGCCTTTGTATTTCATACCCCATGAGCATACCACTATATTAGGCACAACAGATGATGACTATTTTGGCGATCCAGACAACCTTCCTATTTATAATGATGACATTGAGTATCTCCTGACATCTGCGCAAAGGGTTTTTCCAGAGATAAGGAAATACAGAAGGATGCGGGCAATGGCAGGCTTAAGGCCGAGCCTCTTTGAATGGGGTAGAGTAGAAGAGGATGTGTCACGGGAGTTTGAGATCTTTGACCATGAAAAAGACGGGGCCTCGGGCTTTATTACCATTGCAGGCGGAAAGCTTGCAATGTACAGGCTTATGGCAGAAAAGGTAACCGACCTTATATGTCAGAAGCTGAAGATAGATAAAAAATGCACGACTCATACAACGCCATTGCCGGGTGCAGAGGAGGCAGTGGATACAGTCAGCCTTACGAGGGAATTTAAGATGCCCCTTTATCCTGCAAGGCGATTGATATTCAAATATGGCACAAGGGCAAGGGATATATTAAAGATGATAAAGGCTGATCCTTATCTTGGAAGCGTCATCTGCAATTGCGAGGCAATAACAGAGGCTGAACTCAGATATTGCATAAGAAATGAATGGGCATACACAGTGGATGACCTAAGAAGACGCGCAAGGCTCGGCATGGGGCCGTGTCAGGGAATGAGGTGTACATATAAGGCTGCTGCCATACTCGGAGATGAGCTCGGATGGGATTCAGTTAAGACAAAAGAGGAGACAGTGAATTTTTTGCAGGAGAGGTGGAAGGGAAAGAGGCCGTTGCTTGACGGCAATCAGATCGCGCAAGAGGAACTTAATCAGGCGGTGTATTATAGATACCCCTCACCCTAACCCTCTCCCACAAGGGGAGAGGGGAGTATTTCTGCAACAAGGGGTTGCAATCCCTTGTTATTTCCCCTCCCTTGATGGGAGGGGATTAGGGGAGGGTGATAATTAAGTATATTATGAACCCTGACATCATCATAATTGGCGGCGGTATGGCAGGCGCTGCTGCTGCAATAGCTGCTAAAAACAAAGGCGCTGATGTAACTT
>CAKKST010000337.1 GCA_919903585.1 Nitrospiria bacterium
CTATATTATATCCAACCTTTTCCTTATCAAGAATCCTCTTTGCCACATCTTGGGCAGTCTCCCCTGTGCCCACAATAAGTATTTTTTCATCAAAGACGTTCATACTTATTGTCCATGAATAGAAAAGTCGCGATGTAATAGTTGTAATCGTTAAAATGAAGATGCTTATGAGAAAAATTCCACGGCCTATTATTAGATTCGGGAGTATATAATAAATAATAGAAAGTACAATCGCAGCAGCTCCAATGGCCTGTAACGATCTTATTATAATCTCTTGGCTGCTTCTTATAATCCTTGTGTTATACAGGTCATTGTAGTGAAAGCTCAACTGGCATACAATAGTAATTAAAAGCGCCTTAGTGAAGACCACATAATAAGTTGGCAGCAAAAATTGAGACATTCTATAACGGATATATGTGGCCAGCAGGATGGCAGAGAATATCAATAGGCTTTCAAAAAAAAGAAGGCTATATCCTTTATTGAATAATATCTGTTAAATAGTTTAATCATAACTAATAATATATCTTTGCCATTTTTTTCTTTGAGTCATTGAATACGACTCCAATCACATTCTCTTTATTAAGTGTTTTTAATGCCTCAAGAATCATCTCTTTAGGTGTTTTTTCAGCCCTTACAACCAGCAGTATGCCGTCTACCACATCACTAATTATATTCATATCAGCAAAGGGCATGATAGGCGGAGAATCAATGATAATATAATCAAACCTCTTCCTTATCTTTTCAATAATCTCCCTGAATACAGCTGCCGCCAGCAGGTCAGAGGGACTTTTTGAAGGCTCTCCTGCCAATAAAAGGGTAAGGTTTTTTATGCCTGAGGGTATCATTGCAGATTCAATATCAACCTTATGCATTAATAGATCAATAAGGCCGTACTCCGCCTTACAATTAAAAAAGGTATGGATGCTCGGTTTTCTCATATCCCCATCAATCAGGAGTATCTTCTTTTTAGTATCCTCTGCCATAACAATAGCAAGATTAACAGATGTCAGGCTCTTACCCTCACCTTTTCTGGCGCTTGTAATAGCAAGGACATTATTGGTATGGCTGCCATTCAGGCTGCTGAGCTTTGACCGCAAAAGCCTGTACTGCTCGG
>CAKKST010000338.1 GCA_919903585.1 Nitrospiria bacterium
TTTTTGTTAAAGAAATTATCATAGCCGCCGTAGGCAAAGAAGTTCCTGAGGAAATTAACCTGAGCCCCTGCCTTGAGATGGGGTCTCTTCTTGTAGTGCCGGCTCCCGTCAAAGTCCCAGGCGTCCTTGTTAGTAAAGTCCCAGGCGTCTACATTAAACTGAAGCGTATCCTTAAATAAGAAATAGTCTGCGCCAAGGCCAAAGGTATTTTCTATCATCCCGATCCTCAGGACAAAATCTTCGTATCTCTTGGCAAACTCAATGCTGAACTTTAATGACTCCTCTTTCTTCTCCTCATGTGTAACAGTTGTTGTTGTCACACCCCCTGTTGTTGTGCGTGTCTCTGTGTCTGTATAGGTTACCTGACCCCCTGGGTCGCTTACAATCTCAAATATGTAATACTTATCCTCTCTCGGCTTTAATTGAAGCGTCAGATAGCCCTTTGCAGACACATCCTCAAAGAGGTATTCCGACCTGAAGCCGACAGTTGTTTTAAATGCCTCTGCCTTTGCAACATAATCCTTAATACCTGTGAGGGTATCATTAAGATTTTCATATACCTTATCATCTGTAACGAGTTTGCCGATAGTCCCCTCGCCCTTTTCAATTTTATCCGCTATCTTATTCAGCTTTTCAATAGTGCTGTTCAGATTTTTATACAGCTCATCATCGGCAATCAGTTTGCCCACTGTACCCTCGCCCTTTTCAATCTTATCCGCTATGCTGTTCAGTTTTGCAATCAACTGGGGGGTATCGCTCTTGAGCGTTGAAGAAAACTCCTGAAAATTCTTTATTGTACTGCTTAAGGCATCCTTATTTACATTAACAAGGGCATTCATATTTCTGCTCAGTTCACGAATATTCCTAACAGTCTCTTTTAAGGCATCCTGGCTCTCCTCTGTGCCAATGACATTTTTTAATGCGCCTGTTATGCCTCTTATATCCTCTGCTATTCCACTGAACTCACTCACCAGTTTGTCAAGGTCAGCAGGCGGCGCCCCCTGTATAATCCTCTCACGCTCCCCTACAACCTCTGCCTCCTCACCCGGAATAACCTCTACATACTTTTCGCCCATCAGGCCAGTTGACTTTATTCCTGCCTTTGCGCCCTTTGGTATCTTTATATCAGGATATATGCGGAGCGAGACCCTTGCCTTTCCATTTTCAAGCTCTATCTTGTCTACCTTGCCGACCTCTACGCCTGCAATCCTTACAGGCGATTTCAGATCAAGGCCTCCCACAGAGTCAAAGAGGACATCTATCACATAACCCTTTTCCTTTATCCAGTGAAATTCACCTGCCTGAAAGGTGAGATAGGCAAGCAGGAAGAGCGCAACGAGTACAAAGAGCCCGAGTTTTGCCTCCGTTGTAATACCTCTCATTAAAAAAGCCTCCTAATTATTAACAGTCTTATAATAATGATGACATTTATTTGCAAAATCCCTCCTAACCTCCCTTTTCCAAAGGGAGGAATTTCCCCTCTTTGGCAAAGAGGGGTGAGGGGAGATTTTTAAATTATGTCTTTTCAATTATGAGACCCTTATTACCCAACCTTAATCGGCCCAACCGAGCTTCCGGTAACAAACTGCCTTACAATGGGATTTTTTGTATGCCTTATCTCCTCCGGCGTATTAACCTCTATAATCTTGCCTTCATAGAGCATGGCGATCCTGTCAGCGATCTTGTAGGCGCTCACCATATCATGGGTAATTGCAATGGATGTCACATTCAGTTTTTTCTTCATCTCAATAATCAGCTCATTAATCACATCCGCCATTATTGGATCAAGGCCTGTAGTCGGCTCATCGTATAAGAGTATCTCAGGGTCCATTGCAATAGCCCTCGCAAGCCCAACCCTTTTCTTCATGCCGCCGGAAAGATCCGCAGGCATCATATCCTCAATACCTGCAAGGCCGACCATCTTCAGCTTCTCGCCTGCAATTTTCCTTATCTCATCATCTGAAAGTCTTGTATGCTGCCTCAGGGCAAATCCCACATTCTCCCAGACAGACAGGGAATCAAAGAGGGCTGCGCCCTGAAAGAGCATGCCAAACTTCTTCCTGAGATTATCAAGCTCGCCCCCTTTTAGTTTTGTCATCTCACTGCTGTTTACAATAATCTTCCCTTTATCCGGTTTTAAAAGGCCGATGATATGTTTTATCAGAACAGATTTTCCGCTGCCGCTGCCGCCGATAACAACCATGCTCTCACCTTTTTTTACCTCAAGGTTTGCGCCGGAGAGCACCTGCTTTCTGCCAAAGGCCTTATATAGGTTTATAACTTGTATCATTCAATAAATATAAATCAAAAATCAAAGATGAAAAATCAAAATTAAGGAATGTTTTTATTTTAAATTTTGATTTGTCATTTTGCATTTTTATTTTTAATCTTTGATTTCTAAAACAGTATCGCTGTCAGAAAATAGTCAGATATCAGTATCATCATCATGGATATAACAACAGCGCCTGTTGTTGCCTTTCCCACCCCCTCTGCGCCTCCTCCTGCATAGAACCCCTTATAGCAGCTTATAACAGCTATTACCATCCCGAATATGGCTGCCTTAAAGAGACCGCTGTATATATCATCCACCTCCAGATAATCAAATGTCCTCCTCATATATACAGTAGGATTCGCATCCAAAACCTTTACACCCACAAGATAGCCGCCAAATATCCCGAGGACATTTGAAATAACCGTCAAAAGCGGAAGCATAATAAGGCCTGCAAGAAATCTTGGGACTGCAAGAAATTTTATGGGATTGGTTGCCATTGTTGCGAGGGCGTCTATCTGCTCTGTCACACGCATGGTGCCGAGCTCTGCTGCCATTGATGCGCCTGCACGGCCTGCAACAATGAGGCCTGTAAGCACAGGGCCCAGCTCCCTTGTCATTGAAAGGGCTACTACTGTTCCAACAAGGCTCTCTGCATTAAACCTCTTGAACCCTGTATAACTCTGAAGCGCAAGGACCATGCCTGTAAAGGATGCCATTATTATAACCACACCTGCAGAATTTACGCCTATCTCCACCATCTGTTTAAAGATATTGCGAAGATTCAACGGGGGACGGAATATCCATCCCACTGTCTCTATAAAAAACATCATTATCCTTCCCATCTCTTCTATCAGGCTGGTTATTAGCAAACCAATTTTTTCTAACCAATTCATGCTTGATTGTCCTCAAAACCATTATTCATCAATATTCTGTAGCCGCAGGCTTTAGCCACCTCCCCCTCCCCTCCTTAGTAAGGAGGGGATAAAGGGGAGGTCGCAACCTGAAGGCTGCGGCTACAATTCATGTTTAATGTTGATTGATGTATACCCGCGGCACCCGCTTCCCAATAGAACATAACACCTCATAGGAGATTGTATCTGTAAGTTTTGCAATATCATCAGCGGTGATCGTATTATCCCCCTGCCTGCCTATTAATACAACCTCATCATTAATTGCCGCGCCTTCTATATCTGTGGCATCTATCATTATCATATCCATACAAACCCTGCCGACAACAGGCGCTATCTTACCCCTTACAATCACAGACCCCTTGCTTGAAAGCCTGCGGGTATAGCCATCTGCATAGCCGACAGGAAGGGTTGCAATGATGCTCTCCCTGTTTGTAGTAAATGTGCGGCCATAACTTATACAGGCGCCTGCAGGGACTTTTTTTAAGTGAACTATCCTCGTTTTAAGACTCATCACAGGCCGCAGGTTCACAGAGCCCTCCCCCACCCTTTCCTCCCCCTTAAGGGGGAGGGTCAGGGTGGGGGTGAATGGCGCATAACCGTACAGCATAATTCCCGGCCTTACCATATTAAAGAGATTTGTTTTAAAACTTATTAATGCTGCGCTGTTTGCAATATGCTGATAGGGTATTGTGATTCCGTCTTTTTTAAGTTCATCAACAATCTTTGTAAATTCAGAGAGCTGTTTTTCTGCATATCCCTTATCAGCAAGATCCGCATCTGCAAAGTGGGTCATTATCCCCTCTATTTTTATATTAGGCAGAGCTGCGGCCTCTTTCACAAATCCCTTTGCCTCTGATGGCAGCAGGCCTACCCTTCCCATACCTGTATCAATCTTTATATGAATATCAGCCTGCATCTTCTTTCTTCCTGCTGCCTTTGCGAGGCCGTGAAGAAAGCCCCTCTGATAAACAACTGGTGTAAGATTATATTTTATTATCTCTGGTATCTGGCTCTCAAAGAGTCCGCCAAGCGCTACAATGGATGCCTTAATGCCTGCCTCCCTGAGTTCAATACCCTCTTCAATTAGGGCAACACCAAGATGCCTTATGCCATTCCTAACAAATACTTTTGCTATTTTCACAGCCCCATGCCCGTATGCGTCTGCCTTCACAACAGCGAGTATTGCCCTTTCAGAACCGCTTAACATCTTCGCCTCATTCAGATTATGAATTAATGCGCTGATGTCTATCTCAGCGCATGTCGGACGCTGGTATTTTATATTAAGAGTCATTCTAAGCCTTTAATGTCATCTCCACCCTGTCAGAAAACTTACCGCATTTATCCCCCCACTTTGCAAGGCTCCCTCCCTTTAACGATAAATCCACAATCTCGCATATATTGGCGCAATCCTTACATTCAAAGCTCGTGGTGTTATAATTGAAATCCTTAACCTCAAAGCCCCTAAAATTTGTTTTAGTATATGAAATATTATGCTCTTCCTTTGCGAGGAGCGCAGCGCCAATAGCGCCCATTACCTTATAATGCTCGGGGACATGCACCTTCTTATTCAGTTCCCTCTCAAAGGCTGCCCTTATGCCGATATTTGCAGCAACACCGCCCTGAAATACAATAGGCTCTGCAATCTCCTTGCCGCGCACAAGGTTATTAAGATAGTTCCTCACCATTGCATCACAGAGGCCTGCAATGATATTTTCAATTGGATGGCCGAGCTGCTGCTTGTGGACCATATCTGTCTCTGCAAATACTGTGCACCTGCCTGCAATCCTAACAGAGGTATTTGCCCGCAAGGCATAGTCGCCAAACTCCTCAATTGGGATAGCGAGGCGGCCTGCCTGCTGGTCAAGAAA
>CAKKST010000339.1 GCA_919903585.1 Nitrospiria bacterium
TTCCTATTGCAGGCCTGATGTCAAGGGCAAAGGCAGAAGATGTTGCAAAGGCTTTGAGCAAACTGGAGGATATTGCAAGAAGGCTTGGCACAAAGGTAAGAGACCCCTTTATTACACTCTCCTTTTTATCTTTGCCAGTGATACCGGAACTCAGGGTGACAGACCTTGGGGTAGTTGATGTAAAGAGTGGAAGGATTCTTTCATGAAGAGGGCGGTCGTGCTATCCAGCGGAGGCATTGATTCCACAACAGCAATGGCCATTGCAAAATCAGATAGCTATGAGGTATATTCCCTGAGCTTTAATTATGGCCAGAGGCATAAGATTGAGCTTGAGATGGCAAAGAAGATAGCAGACTTTTTTGGCGCTGTTAAGCATATTATTATAGATATAGATTTAAGAAAGTTCGGCGGCTCTGCATTAACAGCAGATATAGCTGTGCCAAAGGACAGGCAAATAGTAGATATGACAAAGGAGATTCCTGTTACCTATGTCCCTGCAAGGAATACCATATTTCTCTCCTTTGCCCTCGCATGGGCAGAGGTGATTAATGCAGATACAATATTCATTGGCGTTAATGCACTTGACTACAGCGGCTATCCAGATTGCCGGCCAGAATACATCAGGGCTTTTGAAGAAATGGCAAATCTTGCAACAAAGGCAGGAGTAGAAGGAAAGATGCAATTCAAAATAAAGACGCCGTTAATCAATATGACAAAGGCAGAGATAATCAAAAAGGGAAGTGAATTAGACGTAGATTACAGCCTTACATGGAGTTGCTACGACCCTCAGCCTGACGGTACGCACTGCGGAAGATGCGATAGCTGTTTGTTAAGAAAAAAGGGCTTTAAGGAGGCAGGGATTAAAGACCCGACGAGATATGCTGCGTGAAAAATCAAGGATAGGCGAGATGACAGCAACAGGCTGGCAAGATATGACCCTCTGTCCCTGCGCTTACCACCTTAATATTGTAACACCAACCTTAATCTCGTTCTTGCTCATTGTCATATATGCAGGGATATCGGTTTTATAATAGGCCCTGTAGATTGTGTATAGTGAGTGGACGATCAAGAAGGTGCTTACATAATCCTTGTCAAGTCCTGCCTTATCCATCACCTCTATATCACCGTGATTGTCATTGGGATACATTATCCCATCACTAACTACATATATAAGGGCATTTACAACATTAAATGTGAGCATGCCGATTACATATTCGCTGTCCTTTGGAATGCTCTTGCTGTTTAGGATTATCTCTGATGATAATATCTGTGAACCAAGGCCAGCAGAGGCAAGTTCATATCTTTCGC
The DNA here is from genome assembly GCA_919903585.1 of Nitrospiria bacterium. Taxonomy (GTDB): domain Bacteria; phylum Nitrospirota; class CAKKRA01; order 9FT-COMBO-42-15; family 9FT-COMBO-42-15; genus JACPZJ01. The sequence goes on from CAKKST010000339.1 coordinate 1,309, forward strand.
TATCAGTTGTATTACTGGAAGAAACCCATGTGCCGCCAGAGCCTGCTTTCCATTTAAATGGCGTTCCATTGATATCTGCCACTGCCTGATGCGCAGCCTCATGGATTACATAGCCGCTGCCAATCCCAAGGGCAAACTTGAGATAGTCAAAGGCATAGGCAGGTTGAGAAGAGAAGAACAGCAGTGTTAAGAACAGAAGCAGTAATTTGTTTCTCATGTCTTTATCCTCAACTTTAATGCATTCTATTATATAAATAAGCGTAATATTTTCCTTGTAGGCACGGTTTTAACCGTGTAATTTGCATGAATGAATTCATGCCTACAATTTTTGCTACTAAGTAGTATAAAATATAGCAATCTCTGTGCCAGATGATACTGCATGTTTAATTCCTTTGTTTTTCAATAGGTTAAAACTTATGCGATTTAATGGCCCATTCTAAGTTGGTATTTTTCTACCAATTGTAAGAAGAATTTTTCTATCTTTTTCTATTTATGTTCCCACCATTGTTTATAAGTTAATGAGTTGGTGGAGTTGTGGAGTTCGTGAGTTATTAAGGCTTCATGTTTTTAGCTCCCTAACTCCTTAACTCTTTAACTCCTTAAAATGGTATTATTCTATTACCATGGTTGGGTATTTTTGGGGGATTGGGTAAAGGG
>CAKKST010000340.1 GCA_919903585.1 Nitrospiria bacterium
GCTTTACCTCTTTTACAGATGTGTTGAGTTTTACAGAGCCATTCAGTTTATTATGAAGTTCATCTGTTACAGCAGACATTCCTTTTATCGGCACTCTGAGCTCTGTATTGCCATATGCAAAGAGAAAAAGTCCGTGGTCTGCTGCAATATATGGCGGGTCAATATAGCCAAAACTTGAAAATGGCTGGACAATATAATCAATGAGCTTTTTATTAAAACCCATTTTCTTCTCACAGAATTCCTGTAAGGAATATTGATGAAGCTCATCAAGCCTCTCGTCGTAGTTATCCAATCTGAAATCAAGCCTTCTGATAAATCTTTTCAACTTTAGCCATTTGAGGTAATCAAAAAGAGAAAACAGGCCGCTCTTGAACATTGCAAAATTATTAAGGCTGGTAATCTTGTTGCCGATTATTAGGGCAAACCTTGAAAGGGTGAGTCTCTCTGATTCAATGCCGAGTTCATTAATGAGTGATGCAAAATGTGGGTTGAGTTTTGGCGCATACATCAGAGCGCCCTTGTTTATATACACACCCTCTGTCTCAAAGGTTGCAAATCTCCCGCCAACCTCAGGCCTCTTTTCATAGACCGTTACATCATAGCCGTCATTCTTTAAAAAATATGCGCAGCTAAGGCCAGCAATACCAGCGCCAAAGACAGCTATTTTGGGTTTATTGGTTTTCATATCAGCAATTTCCCCCTCACCTTAATCCTCTCCCCGAAGGGGAGAGGGAAGGGTGAGGGGTATCATATCCTTACATCACCAAAAATCCTCTCCGCATTCCTGCTGAGTATCATTATCTTCTTCTCATCAGGCAGATCCAGATCCTCTATCGCATCTATTGATTGCCTGACATTCTTATTTGCAGGATAGTCGCTTCCCCAAAGGATATTCTCTGCGCCAAATGTATCTATGCCGCACTGTATAATTGACCTTGATACTGTGCCGCTCGTATCAACATAAAGCTGTTTTAAAAATTCTGTCGGGAGCTTTCCTAAATCCTGAACATAGCCGAGCGACAGGAGCATGTTATAGGTCGTATCGTATCTATCCTTAATAAACGGTGTTGCGCCGCCAAAATTGGCAAAGACAAATTTAAGCTTGGGAAAACTCCTTAATGTGCCAGAGGTGATCAGCCTTCCAATGCACATGGTGGTGTCAAAGATAAATTCAATCACAGGCGTAAGAAGCGGATGCCTAACCTGCTCAATGCCAATGGGCTTTATTGTTGTTGGGTGCACAAAGATTGGAAGCCCTGCATCAGAGATCCTTTCAAAAAGCGGATGAAATTCCTCGCTGTCAAGGTAAACGTCGTCATAGCTTGTTGCCATCGACACTGCCATAAAACCCACATCAAGCAGCCTGCTGAGCTCATCAAGCATCTCTCCTTCTTCTGCAAGCGGTATCACGCCTGCGCCAACAAATCTGTCTCTGTGGTGCCTTATTACCTCTGCTGTCTTTTTGTTGTAAAGCCGCGCAACTGTAATCTCCTTCTCCTTTGCATTTACATGGGCATCTGTTGTGGGATAGCTTATCACTGCCTTTGCAATATGCGTCTCATCCATCATATTCAGGTGGGCATCCATATCCATCCACGTCTTGTTATAAAAAGAGGCCTTCTCTCCGATCTCTCTTGGGATGAGATGAAAATGGCAGTCAATTATCTCCAATTCCCGCTCCTGATAAAAAATAGATTTTTACGCATTTAAATATAACACTAAGTAAGGAGGGTTTGCAACTGCAAACAGAAAAGGCAAAACGGAATATTCTATCCAGATAGCTACGGCTATTTCAGGATATTTTTCAAAATCTCCCTCACATCCTTTTCATCTATCTTACCCTTTTCTAAACCCTTAACAACACCTTTCATTATATTCTGCTGGATGCGCTTTGTCTTTAAAACATATTTGGGCTTATCGGTTGTGCCGGTGATTTTTAGCTCCACATGATTATCATCCACCTTTGCATCCACATCAAAATTAAGCTCGCCCTTTAAAAGCCCATAGGCGCCTCGGACGGCAATAGAAAGGTTGCTGCCAATAAGCTTCAAGTCATCTGTTTTTAGATAACCCTTTTCTATGCGAAAGTGACCGGAGAGCTCATCAAATTCTGCAGCCTTTCCCGCCTTTCTTGTCTTTGATGCGGCAATTGCAGCAAGGTTTACTATGACATCTATCAGCTCAAGGTCGCTGACCCTTCCTTTTTTAATAATAAAAAATCCATCCCCATCTGCCTTTGCCAACATTGTATCCTTATCCATTCCGTAAGTGTTGATGGATGCATTTAAGGACAATGGGCCTGAGATGTTTATCTTGGTTAAAGCCAGATCCTTTAATAATGGTTCTAACTGGACAGATGCTATATCAGGTTTGAGCATTATATGAGGCTCTTTTTTATTTGTATCTATGTGTATGGCAATCTTGGAGCTGCCTTCATACAATCTAAAAGTAAGCTCACTCAAATTGATTATCCTGCCCTGCATCTCAAGAGGGATTTTAATCTCAGTCAATCTTATGCGGCCAGTCTTTTTATTTTCATCAGCAGGGCCAAATATATAACTGTACTCCAGATTGCCCAGATTAATCTTCCCTGCAATGGCAGGATCCCCTGCCTTGCCTTTGATTATTATATCTCCAAAACCATGGCCGGATAATTTATTGTCCTTGGTCAATCCAAAAAAAGAGTTGTATGGTGAAAGATCAATATCCTTTGTCTTTAGAACAATATTTACAGGCATCCCTTTAACATCAATTGCCCCGCCAACAGGGCCGACTGTGCCGGTTAATTCTATCTTTGAAGGCTTAGAATTGTCCATGTCCAGCAATGCCGTCCCATTTATATTTATGGCATTATTCAGGGAGATATCCCTTGCCCTTATATCAAGCCCTTTTATACTTAAAAGGCTTACAGGTTTTTTTGAGGAGATATCCTGCAGCCTGACCTTTCCGTTTTTAATCTCCATATCAGAGACAAGCAGGGCAGCCCAGATTTTAAATGATATATCATCCTTTCCTTCAGGTTCTGATGGTTTCTTGGTTTTTAACTTATCACCCTCTGCTGCTTGAGAGGCATTCCAGCTTCCTTCTCTATCCCTTTTCAATAGCAGTGATGGTTTGTCAATAATAATCCTGCTAAACTCTATCCTCCCTTTAAGCAGAGGCAGAAGGCTTAATCTTAGCCTTAGACTGTCTACTCCAAGGAGGTCTTCATCCACCTTTATATCCTTAAGCCCTACACCAATACCTGTGATGGTGGTGAGCCTTATATCACCGATGGACACCTTCCTGTTTAATGCCCTTCCTGACTCCCTTGCTGCAGCCTCTCTATAATTATTGAGGTCCACAATATATGGAAGAAAAAGGAGGGCTGAAAAAAGTAGTATGACGAGTGAAAGAAATATTAAGCCTGTTATCTTAAAAACCCTTTTCATCTTCTCACTGCCTGTTTTCTAAGTGTTACGTGGCGTTTTTGACTGCCTAATTGATATACCACCTCTGCGCCATATAGTAAGATGGATGCAGAGTAGTATATCCATGACAGGAACACAACTATTGTGGTAAGAGAGCCATAAAGGCTTTTATAATGCGCCACATTACCCATATACCATGTGAAGAGATGCTTTGCCGCTTCCCACAGGATAGCTGTGAGGAGGGCGCCTCTCCCTGCATTACTTAGCGCAACCTTTGTATTCGGCAGGAATTTATATATCCATACCAGCGACAGGAATACGAGGGTGAAGGGGATTATATAATTTATCAGGGTGTCATGGATAAGAAGAAAATTTATGGATATGTCTATATATGGGATATCTGCAAGGTCCATCTTCATGTCTTTTAACAGCCTTGTTACAGATGTGATGCTTGTTGAGATAAAATAGAGTATCCCGGATAGGACGACCATCAGGATAGAGAGGATTGTTGTATAGATAAAGGTTCTTAATTTTTTTGTCTTGAATGCCATATTAATGGCATATTCAATGGAATAGAATACCTGAATGGCCATCCAGAAGAATATGGCGCCATTAATCACATTTAAAAGGCCTGCTGCCCCTGATATCCTTTTTAGCTCCTTTATCATGGATGGGTCTAACTGCGGAAAGAATGTCTTGAAGAATGGCACAAGATGCCTATTGACCTCCTCAGCCGTGCCGAGCAAAGATATGAGGACTGATATAATAATAATTAAAAGCGGAAATAAAGACATCAGGGCAAAGTAGGATATGGCCGCTGCATGGGTAAAGCAGTCGTCCCGCCAGAAATCAATCATGGCCCTAATGAGAAGTTTAATTGACTTCATTAGTAAGCAGCGCCTATTGTGAATTTTCTGCAACGCAAAATAAAAAACTCCTTAATTTTGCAATTTGCAATTTTCATTTTTCAATTCACCCTACCTCTTCTTTCTTAAAAATATCTTGATAGTTGTGCCTTTAAAGACAAATGCCTCGCGAAGCCTGTTTTCTATATAACGACGATAATCCTCTGAAACAGCCTCGGGATAGTTGCAGAAGATAACAAAGGCCGGCGGTCTTATTGATACCTGTGTAATATAGAAGAACTTTACCTCCCTTCCACGATACATGGGGTGCGAGTGGCTTGCCTTAATTGAGTCAAATGCCCTGTTTAAGTCCCCTGTGGTTATTCGTTTTGAATATTCAGATAGCACCTCATCAATCAGAGGATATATCTTTGCCACACGTTGTTTTGTCTGTGCTGATATATATATTATTGGCGCGTAGTTCATAAAATGGAGTTTTGTATTTATTGCCTTGCTGTATTGGTCTGCGGTTTTTGTGTCCTTTTCAACCAAGTCCCATTTATTTACTGCTACTATACTGCCCTTGCCTGCATCCCTTATGTATCCTGCGATCTTCAAGTCCTGGTCTGTCATGCCCTCAAAGCCGTCTATTATCAGGATTGCAATATCGCATCTGTCAATGCTCCTGAATGAGCGGAGCGTGCTGTACCATTCCACATCCTCAGCAATCTTTGCCTTTTTTCTTATGCCGGCAGTGTCAATCAGGAGGTAGTCCTTCTTATTATACCTTACCAAGGCATCAATAGAATCCCTCGTTGTTCCGGGGGTCTCGCTGGTAATCATCCTCTCCTTACCGAAAAGCGTATTTACAAGTGTAGACTTGCCTACATTCGGCCTTCCAACAATGGCAACCTTTGGCGCTGCCATAGCAGCCTCTTCTTCAACCTCCTTCTCGGCTTTAGGTATATAGCCGCATGCCTCATCAAGGAGGTCGCCAATGCCGAGGCCGTGCTCTGCAGAGACAGGAAAAAACCTTTCAACACCAAGTGAATAGAACTCAGGGAGGAGCGCCTCCCTCTTTAAGCTGTCAATCTTGTTTACAGCATAAATAACAGGTTTTTCAATCTTTCTGAGATAAACGGTTATCTCCTCGTCTATCGGCGACAGCCCTTCCCTGCCGTCCATAAGGAATATTATTACATCTGCCTCAGAAATGGCAATCTCTGTCTGCCTTTTTACAAGCTGAAAAATATTATCTGCAGCAGTGGGTTCAAAGCCTCCGGTATCAATAAGGATGAATTCCTTATCAAGCCATGAGGCATTTGCATAATTTCTGTCCCTTGTTACACCGGGGATGTCCTTCACAATAGCAACCGGCCTTCCAACAATGCGGTTAAAGAGCGTGGACTTTCCGACATTCGGCCTTCCAATAATCGCAACAACAGGTTTATTCATTACTTAAATTTATCACACACATCTTTTTTCTTCAAGTGAATAAGATAAACCCACTTGCTAATTTTTTTTTATTGTGTTAATTTTACCCCGTTAGAAGGTTTTTCTAACGGGGTAAACACACATTATGGAAAAGAAATACACTCCAAAAGAGATGGAGCCAAAATGGCAGGGCTATTGGGAGAATAAAAAGCTCTTTACTGCAAAGGAAGACCCTAAAAAAAGGAAATATTACTGCCTTGAGATGTTTCCGTATCCATCTGGCAGGATACACATGGGACATGTGCGGAATTATGTTATTGGCGATGTAATTGCACGATATAAGATGATGCAGGGCTTCTCGGTCATCCACCCAATGGGATGGGATGCATTTGGTATGCCTGCGGAGAATGCTGCTATTGAAAAGGGGATACATCCGGCAAAATGGACTTATGAGAATATCGCCAATATGAAGGCACAGATAAAGAAGCTTGGCTTGAGCTATGATTGGAACAGGGAGGTTGCAACCTGCGATGAGGATTATTATAAGTGGAACCAGTGGCTTTTTTTAAAGATGTATGAAAAGGGGATTGCATATAAAAAGAGGTCATTTGTAAACTGGTGTCCTTCATGCGAAACAGTCCTTGCCAATGAGCAGGTGGAGGACGGAAGTTGTTGGAGATGCAGTTCCATTGTTGGCCAGAAGGAGCTTGAGCAGTGGTTCTTTAAGATTACTGATTATGCAGAGGAGCTTTTATCTTGCACAGAAAAACTTCCCGGCTGGCCTGAAAATGTCCTTGCAATGCAGAGGAACTGGATCGGCAGGAGTACAGGCGCAGAGATAGATTTTAAAATAGCAGGCACAAACGAGAAGATTACTGTCTTTACAACAAGGCAAGATACGCTCTTTGGCGCTACCTTTATGAGCATCGCGCCTGAGCATCCTTTGGTTAAGAAGCTGATTAAGGGAAAGAAGACTGAAAAAGAGGTGATGGCCTTTGTAGAGCGCATTATGCATGAGGATAAAATAATGCGCACAGCAGAGGGGATGGAAAAGGAAGGGATATTTACAGGCGCCTATGCAATAAACCCCATGACTAAAAAAGAGATGCCAATATGGGTTGCAAATTTCGTCCTGATGGAATACGGCACAGGCGCTGTAATGGCAGTTCCATGCCACGATACCCGTGACTTTGCATTTGCAAAAAAGTATAACCTGCCAATACAGCTTGTGATTCAGAACCCAGTAGGGACGCTTACACTTGATAATATGAAGGATGCCTATGTGGACGAGGGCTATCTAATAAATTCAGGCGAGTTTAATAATCTCAAAACAGCAGAGGCAAAGGAGAGGATAGCTGATTATCTTGAGAAGGAAGGGATGGGAAAGAGGAGTATAAATTACCGCCTGAGGGACTGGGGCATATCAAGGCAACGTTACTGGGGCACGCCCATACCTATAATATATTGCGATAAATGCGGCACAGTAACTGTGCCAGAAAAAGATTTGCCAGTAAAATTACCAAAGGATGTGGCCTTTACAGGAAAAGGCGCCTCACCGCTTTTGGATGCAAAGGGTTTTGTAGATGTAAAGTGCCCAAAGTGTAATGGCAGTGCAAAGCGGGAGACAGATACAATGGATACCTTTGTGGATTCGTCATGGTATTTTCTCCGCTACACATCAGCAAAGGATGATACCCGGCCATTTGATCCTGAAAAGGTGAAATACTGGATGCCTGTTGACCAGTATATCGGCGGCATTGAGCATGCAGTCATGCATCTTTTATATTCAAGATTTTTTACAAAGGTAATAAGGGATCTTGGATTGATTAAGATTGACGAACCCTTTACAAACCTCCTTACACAGGGTATGGTGTGTAAAGAGACACTAAGATGCCCTGAGCATGGGTGGCTATTTCCAGAGGATGTAAAGGATAATAGATGCGCCACTTGCGGAAAAGAGGTTGAGAGGGGCCGTGTTGAGAAGATGTCCAAGTCAAAGAAGAATGTTGTTGACCCTGATAAACTTATAGATAATTACGGCGCAGATACGGTGAGGCTTTTTTCACTTTTTGCAGCGCCGCCTGAGAAGTACCTTGAATGGAGTGATCAGGGGGTGGATGGTGCATGGAGGTTTTTAAGCAGGGTCTGGGTTCTTGTTCAAAAAAATAGTGATATAATAAAGGATGTAAAAGGCAAGATAGAAATTTCAGAATTGGATAGCGCAGAGAGAGGGCTATACAGAAAGACGCATCTCACAATAAAAAAGGTTACAGAGGATATAGAAAGGGATTTTCATTTTAATACTGCTATTGCCGCTATGATGGAGCTGGTGAATGAAATATCAGGAGGCAGCGAGGGAAAGGTTGTGCAGGCAGAGGTTTTAAAGGCTGCCCTTGAGACATTAATTATTCTCCTTTCACCATTTGCCCCGCATATATCCGAGGAGCTCTGGTCTGTGCTCGGGAATAAAGGCTCTGTTATGGATATCCCATGGCCGAAATATAATGAAGGCGCAATTAAGACAGAGGATGTGCTTATTGTCATCCAGATAAACGGGAAGTTAAGGGGAAAGATAACCCTTTCAGCAGGCGCAGCAGAGGACGAAGTTAAAAAGGGCGCACTTGAGGATGAGCGGATTAAGGAGCTAATTGCCGGGAAGGCTATAAGAAAGGTAATAGTAGTGAAGGATAAGCTTGTTAATATTGTGGTATAATTAGACAAATCAAAATGTAAAAATAAATATGAATAAAAGGTCAGATAAAATATTAATTGTGTTTTGGGCTATTCTCTTTCTAATTATTTCCTCCTGCGGCTACCGCTTTGCAGGGAGGGCGAATGAGCTTCCTCCGCATCTAAAGGCTGTTGCCATTCCTATGTTTGTTAATGCCACCTATGAGCCGCTAATAGAGACGGTTATTACAAATAAGGTGATTCAGGAGTTTATAGCTGATGGGAGGCTGAGGGTGGTTGATACTGGAAAGGCCGATGCTGTGCTTAAGGGGAGGATAAGCGCCTTTGAGCTTGCGCCATTATCCTTTGACAGGAGCAATAACGTACTTGAATACAGGGTTGTAATACATTGCGATGTGGTTTTTGAGGACGTGAAGAATAACAAGATCATCTGGAAGGAGCCAGCGCTTTCACAATCAGCAGATTATAAGGTCTCAGGCGATATTAGCGCAACAAGGGCGGCAAAGGAGAGGGCAATAGATGAGGCGTCAAAGAGGCTTGCCTCAGATTTAGTAGCAAGGTTGTTTGAGGGTTTTTAGGTATGAAGCAGTTTTATGATTTGATAGAGGAGCTTAAAAAAGGCGGGCAAACAGCGACGGTATACACCATTATTGGCACAGAAGGCCTGCTTATCTCAGAGGCAGTGAACAAGATAGTTGAGACTGCCCTCACTGGCGCAGTGAGGGATTTTAATTACAACCTCTTTTATGCAAAGGAGAACAGCATAGATGAGGCGCTGGATGCAGCAAATACGCTCCCTTTAATGGCTAATAAAAGGGTTGTGATATTAAAGGATGTGGATCAGTATCCTGCACCAGCGCATGAAAGACTGGCAGGATATCTTAATAATCCATCACCATCAACCAGCCTGATACTTACTGCCAATAAGATAGACCAGCGCACTAAATTCTATAAGGCCGTTGAAAAGGGCAGCAGGGTTATTTTATTCGGAACCCTTTATGAAAATCAGGTCAGGCAGTGGACAAGATACAGGGCAAAATCCTACGGCCTTGAGTTTACAGAGGATGCAATAAATCTGTTTTTTGAGATTTCCGGCAGCGAACTCGGCATAATTGATAATGAGCTGAAAAAACTTGCCGCTTATATTGAGGGCAAAAAGAAGATTGATGCCTCAGATGTAGAAGGTGTGGTGGGAAGGAGCAGGGTCTATTCGGTCTTTAATCTTATAGATGCAATTGGTGAAAGAAAGGCAGAACAGGCGCTATTGCTATTAAAAAAGATGCTGAATGATGATGAACATCCGCTTGGGATACTTTTCATGATTGCAAGGCAGTTCAGGCTTATGGCAAAGGCAATGGAATTTCATAAGCACGGCCTTTCAGCAGGTGAGATGTCAAAGAAACTTGGCCTGCCTGTAAATATCCTTACAAATAACCTTATGAGGCAGATTAAGAATTTTACCCTTGATGAGGTGCTGAAGAAATACAGGTTATTTTATTATGCGGACTCCGAGCTTAAGGGCAGTATAAAATCGCCTGAGATTATACTTGATGACCTGATCCTCAAACTATGCAGCAGGGCAGGTGAAGCCTCTGTATGATAACCTATGCCTTCTTTTTTCTTACAGCAGCCTTTTTAGGGGCAGCCTTCTTCTTTGATTTTGCCTTTGCAGCCTTTTTGGCAGCCTCTTCACCTTCTGCAGGCGCAGCGCCGAGGCCTTTGGCAAGGCCTTTTACCTTTAAGGTAAGGCGGGATATCTTTCTTGCTGCATTGTTTTTGTGTATAATGCCCTTTGCCACAGCCCTGCCAAAGGCAGAGGCTGCTGATTGCAGAACCTTCTTTGCCTCATCAAGGTTGCTGTCTTCTACGGCTGTTAATGCCTTTTTGGCAAGGGTCTTTAATTCTGACATGACCGCCCTGTTTCTTTCCCTGCGGCGGAGGGCCTGACGGTTTCTTTTAATTGCTGACTTATGTATTGCCAATTTTTCCTCCAGATAGTTAAAAGACTAAAGATTCAAAGGCATTTATTAACATAAAAAGATTATGATTGTCAAGGGGAAAAGCCTGATATGGGTGAAAACAAAAAGATAGCCAAGGCTGCCGGGATTATAGGGCTTGCCACACTAACAAGCCGCATACTCGGCCTTGTAAGGGAGATGATATACACGCACTACCTCGGCGCAGGGAGGATGTCTGATGCCTTCCTTGCTGCCTACCGCATACCAAACCTTCTCCGCGACCTTTTTGCCGAGGGTTCAATGTCCGCTGCCTTTATTCCTGTCTTTACGGATTATCTGACAAATAGGACAAAGGCAGACGCAAGGCAACTTGTAAAGGCAGTATTTACCCTGCTTGCCCTCCTCCTTATTGTTATCTGTGCCATTGGGATTATCATAGCGCCCTTAATAGTAAGAATCATCGCCCCGGGCTTTTATGATATCCCTGAGAAATTTTCTGCCACTGTCCTGTTAACAAGGATTATGTTTCCCTTTCTACTATTTATAGGTTTGTCTGCCCTCGCAATGGGTGTGCTTAATTCTCTCAGGTCATTTACAGTGTCCGCCTTTTCACCTGTGATGTTTAACATTATGATAATTTCATCTGCTGTCTTTGTCTCACCATTCTTTAAGGAGCCGGCAATAGCAGTTTCAATCGGCATTCTCCTCGGTGGATTGTTTCAGCTTATATTTCAGCTTCCAAGCCTTAGAAAGAGGGGGATGATGTTCGGCCTTAGATTTACCCCTTCAGATGATGGCGTAAGGAGGATTGGCAGCCTCCTCCTTCCTGCGATGCTCGGGCAATCAGTAGCGCTCATAAATCTCTTTATTATAACTATCCTTGCGTCATTCCTTGCAGATGGAAGCATATCTTATCTTGCATACAGTCGTGAGCTTGTAAATTTTCCAATGGGTGTCTTTGCAATTGCGCTCTCTACTGCAATACTGCCGTCAATGGCAGAACAGGCAGCAAGGCACAATTACGAAGGCTTAAAGGAAAGCCTGTCTTTTGGCCTTAGGCTTATCTTTTTCATAACCATTCCATCTATGATCGGGCTTATCCTTCTTCGTATACCAATTATAAGCCTCATCTTCCAGCACGGTAAATTTGAGTATATTGCTACTATTGGCACAGCAGATGCCCTTATATATTATTCTATCGGCCTCTGGGCATTTGCAGGGGTGAGGATCGTTGTCTCTGCCTTTTATTCCTTAAACGACACAAAGACACCTGTAAAGATAGCTGCTATTTCAGTGGCTATAAATATTGTATTAAGCATTATACTGATGTTCCCGATGAAACACAGGGGCCTTGCCCTTGCCACATCCATTGCGTCTATTGTAAATTTTTCTGCTCTTCTCTATCTTCTAAGAGGCCGGCTTGGGAGTATTGAGGGAAGGAGGATATTAAGGTCTTTGGCAAATACTATAATTGCATCATTAATAATTATTGGTATTGCATGGTATGTAGCAGGCATGGGGATATGGGCAACAAAGGGATTCATAATGGATAAGATACTGATATTGGGCGGGACTATAATCTTTGGTGTCTTTCTATACGCCCTTGTGCATCTTATTCTTAAAAGTGAAGAGCTGTTGTTTTTTATTGATATGATAAAGGAACGGTTCCGGCTGTAAAGCTGAGAAGCTGATGGAGGAGGAAAGGATGTTTCTAAAAACCCTAATAGTTGGCGACCTTGCAGTAAACTGTTATATCATTGCAGATGAGAATAAAGAGGCGGCAGTAATAGACCCCGGAGATAATAGCGGTGATATACTCCAAATAATTAAGGAGAATAATTTGCATCTGAGATACATTATAAATACCCACACCCATTTTGACCATATAGGCGCTATTGCAGAGATAAAAAAGGCAACTGGCGCAGAATTTTTGATACATGAAGGGGAGATGCATGTTTTAAAAACACTCCCATCACAGAGGTTTATCTTTGGTGTTGATATTGATCCGCCGCCCCCGCCTGACAGGTTTTTAAATGACAATGACAAGATTCAGCTCGGCGGCATTATTCTAAAAATACTTTACACACCGGGCCACTCACCGGGCGGCATCTGCATTCATGCTGATGGTATGGTATTTACAGGGGATACACTTTTTGCAGGTTCTATTGGAAGGACAGACCTTCCGGGGGGGGACTACAATACCCTCATAACCGCCATTAAAGAAAAACTCCTCCCACTTGGAGACAACACAATCGTCCTTCCGGGCCACGGGCCAAAGAGCACCATAAAAGATGAAAGGAAGTATAATCCTTTTCTGGCATAATATCAGATTTTACATTGCCACCCTGATTACTGTCTTTACATTGCCTCGGACATTGAAGTCGCCGATGACCTCAAGGGCCTTTGGCTTTAGCTTAGATTTTAAGTCATCAAAGATTTTATTGGCTGCTGCCTCATGTGAAATGTGTTTATCCCTGAAGCTGTTTAGATACAGCTTTAATGATTTTAGCTCCACAATATATTTTTTAGGGATATAGTTTATCTTTATTGTTGCAAAGTCAGGGTAGCCTGAACGGGGGCAGAGGCATGTAAACTCAGGAAAGCTTATTTCAATATTATAGTCCCTGTCTGGATACGGATTTTCCCATATCTCAAGCCTTGCCTCTTTTATCGCTTTTTCGCCGCATTTCATGGTTAAATTATAGCATTGTTTTGAGACAGTAACAAGTATGTATAAAAAACTGGATAACGCTCCGGTTGAGCGGCTTGGCTCAGCAAACAACAGGGCCAAGTCCGCTCCAACCGGTGGTTAGCCGCTTGAACTATGATTTTTTACAACTTGTCTTCTTCGACCAACTCGATTGCACCTTGTCCTGCTTATTCTCCCCCGGTTATCTTCCGGGTTCGATACACATCGTAATCCGGCACAAGACGATCATAATCGCCATCCATCAAGGGAGAGGAGATCATGAAATCTGCAGAAGAGCGATTGCAGGCAATGGGGATGTTCCAAACGACCGCCATGCGCAAGAGCGCCTTGACATCTGGATCGTGGGGCTGCGGTTCAAGCGGATCCCAG
>CAKKST010000341.1 GCA_919903585.1 Nitrospiria bacterium
GTATCTGCACCGCAGAAAAGTTTTGTAATATCAATCATTGTCTTTTTCTCCTTTTGCCTTTAGCCATTAGCCTTTTGCTCATAGTATTTAACTATCGCCTCTGTTAATGCTGGTATTGTATATGCCTTTGGCATAATGTCTGTCTTTATGCCCAGTTCTCCTGCTGTCTTTGCAGTTATCGGGCCTATGCTGGCGATCTTAACGTCGTCCAGTAATGCTATGTAGTCATCATCTCCAAACATCTCTACAAAATTTTTTACAGTTGATGAGCTTGTGAATGTAACAAGTGAAATCTTCTTGTCCTTAAATAGTCCCTTTATCTTCTCCACATCATTCTTTGGTTTTACGCTTCTGTATGCCGCTGCAACTGTTACCTTAGCGCCTTTCTTTTTTAGCTCCTCTGGTAGTATTTCTCTTGCGACCTCTGCCCTTGGTATTAAAATCTTCTTACCTTTTATACTGCCCTTACCGATTCCTTTTAATATGCCCTCTGCCCTGTATTCCTTTGGCACAAAATCTGGTGTAATGCCGAATGACTCAAGCTCCTCTGCTGTGCTTGGGCCGATGGCGCAGACCTTTATGCCTTTAAGGTCGCGCAGGTCCTTTTTATTCTTTTTTAATCTTTCTACAAAGTATTTTACACCATTTACACTTGTAAAGACAATCCAATTAAAGCTATTTATCCTTTTTATTGCTGAATCAAGCCCCTTCCATGTCTTAGGAGGCACAACATCAATTGTTGGGAATTGGACTACATCAGCCCCATTTGTCTCAAGCAATTCTGCAAAGTCGCTTGCCTGCTCCCTTGAACGTGTAACAACTATCTTCTTTCCAAAGAGCGGCTTTTTATCAAACCATCGGAGTTTATTTCTTAAAGAAACAACCCCGCCTACAACAGTGATTGCAGGCGCTTTAAAGTTTGCTGCCTTTGCCTTCTCTGCAATATCAGCGATGGTTCCAACAAGTGTCTCTTGCTGGGAGGTTGTGCCCCAGCGTATCAAGGCAACAGGGGTGTCCGGGCTTCTGCCGTTTTCAATCAGTTTCTTCATATTTGGTTCAAGATTTCCTATGCCCATATAAAAAACAAGCGTTCCAATGCCAGTTGAAATCTTGTCCCAATATATATTTGACTCATCCTTTGTCGGGTCTTCATGTCCTGTGATAAATGCAACGGTTGTAGAAAAGTCCCTGTGTGTCAGTGGAATGCCGGCGTATGCTGCTGCAGCAGCTCCTGCTGTAATACCAGGGACAACTTCATAATCAATGCCTGCCTGAATAATCTCCTCTGCCTCCTCGCCTCCGCGGCCGAAGATGAACGGGTCTCCGCCCTTCAGCCTTGCTACTGTCTTTCCTTCTTTTGCCTTTTTAATAATCAGCTCATTTATCTGCCACTGCGAGAGCGTATGATTTCCACCCACCTTGCCTACATAGATAATCTCTGCATCTTTCTTAGCATAGGAGAGGAATTTTTCATTTGAAAGATAGTCATAGACAACTACATCTGCTGTCTTTATGCGCTCTACTGCCTTTAATGTTATAAGCCCGGGGTCACCAGGGCCAGCGCCAACCAAATATACTTTACCTGTTTTCAATCTTCTACCTCTGATTAATGTATCTCAAGACTGTAGGCACGAATTTATTCGTGCAAAGGCACGGTTAAAACCGTGCCTACTTAAGCAACCCTGAAGGGTTGCCCTACAAATAAACTATCTTATGTCAGATTCTACCATATACCTCTTTTAGTATCCTGTCTGCTCCTCTTGATAACAGCTTCTCTGCCAGTTCAATTCCGATTTTCTCCGCATCCTCTAATTTGCCTTCTATCTTTTCTTTATGCATCTCAACTCCGTCAATGCCTGCTACTAAACCAGTGAGACTGATATTTTTATCTTTGATTATACCATAAGCTGCTATTGGCACCTGACATCCGCCCTCCAGCTTTTTTAAGAATGCCCTCTCTGCCTTTACACATATAGATGTCTCAAGGTGATTGAATGGCTCTAAGAGATTATTTATTTCTTTATCATCAATCCTGCATTCAATACCAAGCGCACCCTGACCAATGGCAGGAAGGGAATCATCTATACTCAGATACTCTGTTATCTTATCAGCCCAGCCCATGCGCCTTACGCCAGCAGCAGCAACAATAATGGCGTCTAAGTCTTCTGTTGTTAATTTTCTTATCCTTGTATCAAGGTTTCCCCTCAACTGCTGTATCCTGAAATCAGGCCTGATATGTAAAAGCTGTGCCTGACGCCTTAAACTGCTTGTCCCTATCTTTGCCCTTTCTGGAAGTTCATTGAATGGCCTTTTATCCTTGCTTATAAGGGCGTCTCTTGGGTCTTCCCGCTCTGTTATTGCAGAAAGGTGCAGTTCTTTTGGCAGATCAGTAGGCACATCCTTCATACTATGTACAGCCATATCAATATCGCCTCTTAATAGCGCCTCTTCTATCTCTTTTACAAATAGTCCCTTGCCGCCTACCTTTGCAAGAGGCACATCAAGAATCTTATCGCCTGTTGTTTTTATCTTTATTATCTCAACAACAAACCCGGCATCCTTTTTTTCTAATTCTGACTTCACCCAGTTTGCCTGCCACAGTGCAAGCTGACTTCCTCTTGTGCCGATTTTAATTGTCTTTTTCAAGAATACCCCTTTACCCCTCACCCTATCCCTCTCCCCAGAGGGGAGAGGGGATGTATGTTATGCCTCTCCTGCAAGGGGAGAGGGGAATTGTTTTTTTTGCCTCTCCCGCAAGGGGAGAGGGAACTTTAAAATTCCCTTCCTTAAAGGGAGGGGCTGCCCCACACATCCCCCTCCCTTGACGGGAGGGGGCAAGGGGGAGGGTGAAATAAATATTACGAGTCTTCCTTCTTCTTATGCCCATGGTGCGGAAGCAGCTTGTCCAGATTAAAGAGCTTGCGCACAGCCTCAATATATATTGCCCCGTCCTCTGAATTCGTCTCCTGCTTAAGGGCAATCAATGGGGCATGAATTATCTTATTTACAATGGCAGTTGTCAGCCTCTCAATGGCATCCCTCTCTTCATCTGTCATGTCCTTTAATTTAGGAATCGTCTTCTCAAACTCTCCCTTTCGTATCTCCTCCACTTTTTCCCTTAATGCCACGATGGTTGGAACTACCTCCAGTGTCTTGAACCAGTTGGAAAAGGTTATCACTTCGTTTCCTATCATCTCCTCTGCCTTCTCTCCCTCTTTTGCCCTCTCTTTTTTATTTGCCTGAACAACAGACTCAAGGTCGTCTATGTCATACAGATAGACATTATCTATCTTGTTAATTTCAGGGTCAATATTCCTCGGCACAGATATATCAATAAAAAACACCGGCTTATTCCTTCTATCATGTATTATCTTCTCTACCATATCATATCTTATTAGATAGTGCGGGGCGCCTGTTGAGCATATTACGATATCTGCATGGATCATCTCATCTTGAAAGTCCTCAAATTTTATCGGTCTGCCATTAAACTCCTTTGCGAGCTTTATCGCCCTCTGATATGTCCTTGTTGAGACAATAAAATTCCTGACGCCGTTGCTTGTTAAATGCCTCGCCGCAAGCTCGCTCATCTCGCCTGCGCCAACAAGCATTACTACTTTATCCTCAAGGCGCTCAAATATCTTTCTTGCAAGCTCAACAGCGGCATAGCTGACAGACACTGCGCTCTCTGCAATCCCTGTCTCTGTCCTTACCATCTTTGCAACAGATATGGCCTTTTTAAAGAGCCTGTTTAAGATAACGCCTGTTGCCTCATTGGCAAGGGAGACCTCAAAGGCGTCCTTCAACTGCCCCAGTATCTGCGGCTCCCCCACTACCATTGAGTCAAGGCTTGAAGCCACCCTGAATATATGTTTTACAGCATCCTCTGCAGTATATACATAAAGATGTGGAAGGATATCGCTCTCTCTAGTAGAATCATGAAAATCTGTGAAGAAGCCCTTTATTTCCTTAACCCCCTCATCCAGCTCCTTTACAACCGAATATACCTCCACCCTGTTGCATGTAGAAATTATTGCCCCTTCTTTAACCGAAGGATACTGCCTTAGCTTATGCAGGGCATCGGGCAGCGCCTTTTCCGAGAATGATATCTTCTCCCTGATTTCAACAGGGGCTGTTTTATGGCTTAAGCCGACAACTAATATATTCATAAGCCTACGATGTGAAATTATGGATGGTCTTTATAATGAGATTTATAACTACAAAGGTAAATATCACAGTAACAAAACCACCAATAGAGAGATAAGCTGCCTTCCGGCCTCTCCACCCATAAGTAAATCTTGCATGAAGAAAGGCTGTATATATAAACCAGATAACCGCAGACATCGTTTGTTTAGGGTCCCAGCTCCAGTACGAACCCCATGCATATTCTGCCCATATTGAGCCTGTAATAATCCCGAGGGTGAATAACATATATCCAAAGATGATTGCCCTGTGATTTATCTCATCAAGCACATCCAGCGACGGGAGCTTTCTATAAAGGTTGTCTATCTTCTTTTTCTTGAGATGCCTATCCTGTATAAGATACATAACGCCAACAGCAAAGGATAGGGCAAAGGCAGCGCCGCCAAGGAGTATAAGTATGGTATGGATTCCAAGCCATGCGCTCTGCAATATCGGCGGCAGCTCCCTGATGGTCATTGGCTGCGCCGCAGCAGAGGCTATCAATACAAATGCAAGGGGGACTAAAAAAGAACCGAGCGACTTTATCTTGTAGGCAAGCTCTACAACAAGAAAGGTTAGGATGATTGCCCACGAGAAAAATGAGAGCGCCTCGTGCATGTTTGTTATGGGTATATACCCTGCCTCAAACATCCTCGCAAATATGGCAATGGTATGGAGAAGAAAGCCCGCACCTGTAGCCCACAGGCCGATAACGCCAATACCCTTCTTTTTTGAGGCCAGATTGAGCAGGCAGAAGGAGGCGCCTATAAAATACAGAAATAGTGTGAACTTAAAGAAAATGATATTTATTATCATATTTATACCATAATAATTTTACCCCGTTAGAAAAAAAGCCCATATCCTTTGTCCTGTTTTGAGATTGGAAACTTCTAACAAAAATCCATGCTTTCTAACGGGGTTAACGGTAATTTTATAGGTTACATTATTAACGTTATTTATGTCAAGGAAAAATCAGGAAGAATAATTTCTGTAAAAATATGTTGACAAAATAACAACTCTTATGGTATTCTTGTCAACAGATGTTGAACAGAGGTCAATAATTGTTGAGCAATTTATTCTCATCAAAGACAAGGGCAGGTCTCCTTGACCTGTTTTATACCCATCCTGAAGACAGGTTCTATATGCGAGAGATTGCGCGGAGGCTGAGGAGGGATGTATCAGGGATCAAGAGAGAACTCGCAAATCTTGAGCATATAGGCCTGCTTACCAGCGAAAAGAGGGGAAACCTCAAATACTACTCTGCCAATAGAAACTCACCCATCTACGACGAAATTAAAGGAATAATCCTAAAAACCACAGGCGCAGCCGCTTCCATAAAAGAACACCTCACTCCATTAAGCAGCATAAAAACAGCATTTGTCTATGGCGCCTCGGCAAAGGCGATTGACAGGAAGATTAATGACATAGACCTGCTGCTTATCGGCTCTGTAAATATAACAGAGTTAAATGATGCGGTTTCAGCCTTAGAAGAGAGGTTAAAGAGGAATATAAATTATCTCGTATTTGATGAGGATGAGTATAAAAAGAGAAAAGAGGAAAATGACCCCTTCCTGACAGATGTCTTGAAAGAGAAGAAGATAATGTTAATAGGAAGGGAAGATGAATTATAGTGAATTAGTTGAAAAGGGGATTGCAGAGGAGAGATCCCCTAACTTAAAAGAGGTCAGAAGTCTTCAGGATCGCGGCATGGAGGAGCTAACTATTGCAAAGAACATCTTAAACAGCGACAGAGGCTGGGCTTATGCAATCTCCTTTTATGCAATGCTCAGAACAGCAAAGGTGCTGATACTCGCTGAAGGGCTCATGCCAAAGGAGAGGGATGAGACGAAAAATATTATCATCATTGCAGAGGCAATTCTCGGAAAGGACTTTAAGAGCCTCTTAAACAAACTGGACAGGATGCGGAGGCGCACTGAAAATTTTGTAAAGGACTACAATAAGCCGATAACAAAATACGAAAGCCAGCAGGCCTTAACAGATGCAGAGGGGTTTATTAACAGGATGAACGATATTATCAGAGAAAGGCATTCACAGTTATTACTTAACATATCAGCTTCCTCTCAATAAGAAAGGGAGGAGAATAATCGCCTTGAAAAGGATAAATTAAGATAAATATAAAAGGCGAACGGAAGGAGGTGAAGTAAGTGGGTACACAAAAGAAGACCGTAAAGAAAAAGACAACAAAAAAGAAAAAGAGGTGTTAACTACTGGTACTGGCTAAGACTATGTCAGGGGTAACACTGTTACCCCTGACAACTTTTTTGCATCCTAAAGGGCTGGGAGATTGCATTAAATACGGGGTGCCATGCGAAAAATAGCCTGCTGTAACTTTTTTAATTTCTTATATGGCAGGAACCGAAGGCGAGGCAGAAACTGACATTTCTTTTTCTTCTATGCTATAGGCTATGGGCGTCTCGCTCCCAACCAGAACCCAGCAGTCTCTTCTCTTTAGTATCTCTTCTAAAAAGCGTATATTAAGCGAATGGCCTGATCTTTTAGCAGTTATATGACCCGCTACAGGCATACCGAGGAGCGATATATCTCCGAGAAGGTCAAGTATCTTGTGCCGCACAAACTCATCCCTGAATCTCAATCCATCTACATTTAAAATCCCATCCTCATCAACTACAATGGCATTATCCAGAGAGCCGCCCTTTGCAAGGCCAATCGCCGTCAACTGCTTTACCTCTTTCAAAAAACCATAAGTCCTTGCACGGGCAATCTCCTTCTCAAAGCCGCCATTGCCTGCGGTATATGTATATTCCTGCTCACTAATAAGAGGGTGGTCATAGCTTATATAAAAGGTCACGCCCAGTTTATCAGCAGGCGCAATGGATATGCCCTTCCGGCCGTCTGTCAATTCTATTGGTTTGGTTATTTTGATGTAAGGCTGAACAGCATCCTGCTCCTTAAAGCCGGCCTCTTTTATTAATGATACAAAGGGCGCTGCACTGCCATCCATAATCGGCACCTCAACGTTATCCACTTCAATAACTGCATTATCAATACCCATGCCTGATAATGCTGCCATAAGATGCTCAATGGTGTGCACAGAATTTCCATTATAACCAATGGTAGTGGCAAATCTTGTATCTGTGATATTCTCTACCACAGCCTTTGTAAGGGGATATTTATCCCCCATATCTTTTCTGTAGAACTGTATGCCTGTGCCCTCTGGCGCAGGTTTTAAGGTTAGATTTGCCTTATTGCCCAAATGAAGGCCTATGCCATTACAGCTTATAATATTCTTTATTGTCCTTTGATAGCGAAAGCCGTTTTTCATAAATCACACCTATTCAATAAGGCTATTAAAGCAATATCTGTGCCATAAAAGAGCAATCTCGCCCTATTAGAGTTATTATCCTTTTATTTTCAAAATGTTATAATAAACTGCCTCTAACATCTAAACTTGTTCCTGAACATGAATGATGTTGCAAAAATGCAATTTATCTAAGAAAGTGTAGCATTTTAACCACCTTTTTTATCTGTCTTTGACTGATTTCACAAATTCCATTTTTTCTGGTATACTTTATGTTGGGATAAGGGCTGTTGGCAGTAAATATATATTGGTGAGGCAAACCTTTCAAGCGAAAATTTAAGGAAGGGGGTGAAGGGTTATCTATATTATTTTTTAAGGAGTTTTTAAGTGAAACCGTTTTTACCGCGTTTTAATTCACTCACATCAAAGTTCATTGCCTTAAGCCTTGTAATTCTCTCCTTCTTTGCTATTTACATATATAGTGAACTTGCTTTCACAAACCACATGAAAGGTGAGGCTGTAAGGATAAACCTCGCAGGCAGCCTCAGGTTCAGGTCCCTTGAGATGGCATGGCTGACACGCAAGATGGTTGAATCCCGCGACAGGCAGACTAATAAGCACTTTAGTGGCGAGCTAAGAGATAAAATAGTCGCCTTTGATGAAATTGCTACGGTTTTAAAAAATGGAAGTAAAAAGCATAGCATACAACCCTTACACTATGAAAAGGCATTACGACTGCTTAACAGTATTATAGATAAATGGGAAAATCGTTACAAGCCTGTACTTCTTGATATTCCTGACAGCCCTGTAAATAATCAGCGGCCTTTAATAAACAAGTATGAGCTTATGATTCGGGAGTATGTGGCAGAAATAGATTCATTTGTAAATTATTTATCGGAAGACCATGAAAACGATATAAGACTTCATGCCATTGCCAAATTCCTTGTCCTCTTATTCTTTTCTATTATATCAATCCTCGTAATCCTCTTTATAAAAAGAGGCTTTATTAATCCCATAATCAAACTTAAAGAGTGGGCAGATAAGATTGAAGAGAAAAACTTTGATATAAAAGTTGACATTAAAAACAGGGACGAGATTGGAGACCTTGCAGCCTCCTTTAATTCCATGTCCCAGCGGCTGAAGGCTTCATTTGAATCGCTCAGTGAAGGCGAAAATAAGCTTCAGGCCATCATAGATAATTCAAATGCAGCTATATGTGTTAAAGATATAGAAGGCAGATTTATTCTGGTTAACAAATGGTTTGAAAACATGTTTCATATCGCCGGCAAAGATATTACAGGAAAGGATGATTATTATATATTTCCAAAAGAGACAGCGCATAACCTGCGTGTAAATGACCAGAGGGTGCTCTGGCTCAATGCCCCCATGGAGTTTGAGGAGGCCTTCCCGGATGAGAATGGCATGCACACATACATCTCAATGAAATTCCCCCTGCAGGATCAGAAAGGGATAACCTATGCTGTCTGCGGCATCTCCACGGACATTACTGAAAGAAAACAGATGGAGCAGATGCTAAAGGAGAATGAGTCGCGGCTCCTTAATGCACAGCGCATAGCACATCTTGGAAGCTGGGACTGGGATATTGTCAAAAACACCCTTTACTGGTCTGATGAGGTATACCGCATCTTTGGCCTGACCCCGCAGGAATTCGGTGAAACCTACGAGGCATTCCTTAATTCCGTGCACCCTGATGACAGGAGGTTTGTTAAAAAATCCGTTGACGCCGCATTATACGATAAAAAGCCCTACAGCATCAACCACAGGATTGTCCTTCCAAATGCCGCAGAGCGCATTGTCCATGAACAGGCAGAGGTTATCTTTGATGAAACAGGCAAACCAATCCGCATGGTAGGAACAGTCCACGATATCACTGATCTCAAGCAGGCAGAAGAGCTTCTGAAGAAATACAACAGGGAGCTTGAGGAAAAAGTAAAGGAAAGAACAGAGGATCTCAGGACGGCCATGGTGCAGGCAGAGAATGCAAACAAGGCAAAATCTGATTTCCTTGCTAATATGAGCCACGAACTAAGGTCCCCGCTTAGCGCCATAATCGGATTCTCGGAGATGCTTCATGACCGTCTTTTTGGTGAGCTTAATGAAAAGCAGGAGAAATTCATTAACTATATTAATAGCAGCAGCAGGCATCTCATCGGCCTTATAAATGACATCCTTGACATTTCAAAGGTTGAGTCAGGCAAGATGACACTTGAGCTGGACACCTTCCCCTTAAAGGGCTTGCTTGAAGGCGCCCTGATAATGTTCAGGGAGAGGGCAATGAAGCGCAACCTCGTTTTAGAAATGGAAATTGCACCTGATGCAGATATACGGGTTGAGGCTGATGAAAGGAAATTAAAGCAGGTAATGTTTAATCTCCTGAGCAATGCCGTAAAATTTACACCTGGGGGGGGCAGCATCTGGGTGCGGGCGCGAAGGGCATCATTAATGGATGCAGCCGTCCGCACAATTATGAACGAGGACTTTAATGGTGATTTCATAGAAATCTCTGTCTCTGACACAGGAGTAGGCATAAAGGAAGAGGACGCGCCAAAACTCTTTAAGGAGTTTTCACAGCTTGAATCCTCCTATATAAGTGAATACAAGGGCACAGGACTTGGCCTTGCACTGACAAAAAAGATGGTTGAGCTTCATGGCGGAAGGATATGGCTTGAAAGCGAATTTGGAAAGGGAAGCAAGTTCACATTTATAATACCCTTACAGGCAAAGACCTTGAGTACAGAAGACAACACCTCTGCCCGACAGATGCCTGAAAATGCTTAGTGAACGCTAATCTGCAGCTTGTTATTTGACAAAA
The DNA here is from genome assembly GCA_919903585.1 of Nitrospiria bacterium. GTDB lineage: Bacteria > Nitrospirota > CAKKRA01 > 9FT-COMBO-42-15 > 9FT-COMBO-42-15 > JACPZJ01. Next base: position 10,293 of record CAKKST010000341.1, read on the forward strand.
TTGACCTTCTGTGATATTTTTTAGATGCCATCAATAATATGCCTGTCACAGACATATAACCCTTAACAGGAGGTTATTAAAATGAAAAGACTCTTTCTGATTATTATCATCTCCACTTTAATCCTCTCATATTATTCTATTTCCTCTGCAGAAGAGGGTGTGGGAGACAAATTTATCCTTGAACTTGAAGGACGTTACTGGATGCCAAAACTAAAGGCCAATCTTAAACTCTCTGATTATAATACAATGGGTGTGGAGCTATTAGGAACAGATATAAATGTGGTAGATGACCTCGGCATAAAGAATGAAAACTTTTTTAGCGGGAGACTTATTTTAAAGCTTGGCAATAGCAAGATAAGATTTTCATACCTGCCGATAAGATATGAGGGAGAAAAGGCTGTTACCCAATCTGTAAACTTTGGCGGAAGTCCTTATACAGTAGGCACAACAGTTAAGACAGAGTTGAAGGCAGATATGTATGACCTGACATACGAGTATGATGCATTAAACACACAACTGGGTTTTCTCGGCATAATCCTCGGTGTTAAATACTTTGACCTTTATGGAAAGCTTGAGGCAGCAGGTGTCTCAGAAGAGGGAAAGGGACAGGCGCCGATACCTGTTATCGGCCTTGCAGGAAGGATATATCCAATAAAATATTTTAACATCTCAGGCGAGATTACAGGGCTGTCAGTGGGAAAGGCAAGCATCTATGATGCAGAGGCGGCAATTAATGTAAATCCCATAAAATATGTCGGCATATCAGGCGGCTATAGGATCATAAGATTTTCAGCAGAGGGCGACAATGAAAAGGACAAGGCAACCTTAAGGCTGCACGGCCCGTTTGTCGCGCTGATGGTAAGGTTCTAATACAAACGCAATAAGTCCTGTTACATGATTGTGTAATGTTAATTTTTAAAATCCCCCTTAATCCCCCTTTTTCAAAGGGGGAAATTCCTTTATCTCCCCTCACCCTAACCCTCTCCCCGCTGGGGAGAGGGAAGGGTGAGGGGAAAAGAGGGGTTAGGGAAGATTTATTTGGCATAAATTAATGTGTTTGTATTAATAAAAAACATCAAAGAGTCAGAGCATAAAGGTTTTACACTTTGATACTTTGACTCTTTGCCGCTATGATACTCTACTTATTAATTTCCCATGTCAGCTCTGTATTTCCAAGGAATCCTGTAAGGACAATGGTAAGTGATTTTGCAGATGCAAAATCAGCGCCCTTCGTGAAGGTTACTTCGTATCCCTTCATCCATTGGGAGGCCATAGGAAAATAAATAAAGTGCATGGATGGCTCAAGGGTAAATTTCTTTACTGATAATGGCTCAAGCCTGTTAGCCTTATCATCCTTTAGATATATCTTCCATGCGGGATTGCCCTTGTCAAAATTGTTCCACTTTTCTTCTTCTGTATATGCAAAGAGGTAAAAGCTGATTTCCTTTTCATCCTGTGACTTTTCCTTTGCAAGCATTGCATCTTCCTCTGCCTTTGTCAATTGATATGCCTTTGCATACTCATGGACATAGCCCTCCCTGAACCTTGCATCCCTGTAAACAACACTTACAACGAGTGTGGTAACAAATTTGTTCTTGTATATCTTCTCGCCTCGTGTTTGCTTCTCCACAAGTTTTTTAAAGTCAACATCAGAGGCATAAAGATTATGACTTGATAGAAAAAGTGAAAGTAATATAATTAATATCTTTGCAGCCATTTAAAATGTCACCTCCCTGTTAGCGCTGCTTCTTATCCTATGCTATTGTTTGATTTTACACAAAACTCAGGAATTTTGCAAAACTTAATTGCAATTATTCATCCAGAGGGCTTCGGACACGGAGGATATTCTTCTTTGCTACATGGGTGTAAATAATGGTAGCATGAATCTACTTGCGGCACAGCAACTCCTGTATTATCCTGATGTTTATGATTCGGGATAAGAAGCATACGATGTTGAGCGGATTACTGACCAATATGCAAAATGGAATATTATCCAACTTCTTAACTATAATCCAAACAGACAGTTGTGTCAACTTGAACTTATTTTTTCTTGTTTTTTTCGTAAAATCCTGATATTATACAGAAACTACTCAATAATATGTTAGCCGCATTGAAATCCATGGATTATGCCCTCTATATTGGGAGGGAAGGGGATATATTTGTATGACTCATAAAAAAATCGCGATGGAGCATGATAAGAAGATTGCTCTTGTTGCGCACGACAACAAGAAGCGTGATCTGGTTGAATGGGCAAAATACAATCGAGTGCTCTTGGCCCACCACAAGATATATGCAACAGGGACAACCGGCGAGATTTTGGAACAAGAGCTTGGCTTTAAAATCACCAAACTTCAGAGTGGACC
>CAKKST010000342.1:0-6163 GCA_919903585.1 Nitrospiria bacterium
TTCCCTCTCCCCTTGTGGGAGAGGGTTAGGGTGAGGGGTATTTTTAGTGCCCTTATCTAAACAGCCACAAAACAGGACATGGCGAATGTCTCGTTACCTTGTCTGTAACACTCCCCATAAAAAGTTTCCCAACTGCAGAATAACGGTGTGTTGCCATTATTATGATGTCCGCATTTCGCTCTACAGCCAATGCAACTATCTCATGCGCAGCATCGCCATCCCTTAAAACGGTCTCTATATTCTTCACACCCTTTTCTCTAAGTTTAGCCGCCTCTTTTTCAAGAAGGGATTTTCCCTCCTTCAACCATCCTTCATGGATAGACCCCCATTCAGGCGAGTCAGTAACCACATCAGCGGAGCGGTACCATTTTTCCACTATATTTAGTAAAATAAGCTTAGCTCCAGAGAGCTTACTTAGATACGCCCCTGTCTCCTCTACCCTGTTTGATAACTCTGAGCCATCAATAGCGCATATTATGTTTTTATACTCCATAATGGCTTCCCTCCTCCCTGATATTACCCTCTCTGATTCTCCTCACGCGCTCTTCAGGCGTAAGCGCCTTACCGCCCTTGCCAACCCATGTGGTTGTCCAGCGCTTCTTAATCACAAGGTACATAAAAAATATGCCGCTGCCGATTGCCGCCCAGAGTAAAAACCCGCCTGCAAAGGTCCCGAAGTATTGCTTTGAAAGACCCATAGAGTTCGGAATCAAGCCTCCTCCGAGGGCGCCTACCTCTCCTATAAGGCTCATGGCAATAGCGCTGGTTGCCGTCCAGCGAAGCGGAACGAGCTGGAAGGTGGAGCCGTTGCCGGCGCCAAGGCAGCAAAATATAAGAAACAGCACTACTGCCATAATCCATATCGGCGGCATTGTGGCCGCTATAAGCGATAATATCGCGACTGCGACAGATAAGAAGAGCATGTTATTGAGGCCGCCGTACTTGTCGGCTAACCAGCCGCCTAATATACGCGTTACGCTCGCCATAACTATGATAGGAGCTGACCACTGTCCCATAGTCTTCTTTGGAATACCATATCCGTCAGCGAATAATGTTGGCAGAAACATGGTAAATCCTATATAGCCGCCAAAGGTGAGTATGTAGGAGAGGTTAAATATCCAGGCGTCTTTTTCAACGAGCACCTTAAGGTATCCTCCGATGCTTTTCTTCTCGCGGTCAGGCGGTTCTTTTGCGAGGAATATCATCGTAAGCATGGGTATAAGCATAAAGAAGACTGCCATGCCATAAACATTCGTCCAACCGTATGCTATTGCAAGAGGAGGCGCAAAAAGCACAGCCAATACAGCGCCGCTGTTTCCTGCCCCGGCTATGCCGATTGCAAGCCCCTTATACTGCGGTGGAAACCATCCTCCGCCCAGAGAGAGGGCAACGCCGAAACTTGCGCCGGCAATCCCGAGCAGCACGCCCATAACCAGAACCTTTTCATAAGAGTCCACCATCATATAGCCCCATAAGAGTCCAATTATTATCGTACTCATCTCCATAAGGGCTGCGTTCTTTCTGCCGATATACTGTGACAGAAGCCCGAGCGGAAAACGCAAAAGGGCGCCCGATATTATAGGCACAGATAGCATAAAGCCCTTCTGAGCAGGAGAGAGTTGGAACGCCTCGCTGATAAATGGGGCCATTGCGCCATTTAACACCCATATGGCAAAACAGAAGTCAAAATATAAAAAAGCACAAAAAAGAGTGGGCGGATGACCTGATTTCAAAAAAACCTTTAATGAAGCCATGTTTCTTACCTCCTTACTTCTAAAACATTAATACGCTAATGCTCATTTTTCATTATTTACTATGATATTCAGTGCGGATATTACAGATATTCCCCCTCTTAACCTTGCTTTATCATGCAAGGCTGATGCCAGTCTGAATTAAATATGCCTAATCATTTGAAATTACTTAATATTTTGAAGCTTGTATCTGAGTTTACTAAAAGAGGGCGCTGAAACGAAAATGTAACAGGCGGATAGGTCATTTAAGAAATTTCTCTTAGATTTTGAGGAGATAAGTATAGTGATACAGGAATGTAACAAGTGAGACGAATTTGTTTATCTGGCGTAACAGAATTAGGCTGTGGGGATATCTTCTTTATCCTTTATCATCCCATACTGCTTGCACTTTTCCCACAATGTCTTTCTTGATATGCCCAATATCTTGGCAGCGAGGGTCTTGTTTCCCTTTGCCTCTTCAATTACACGTACAATATATTGTTTTTCAAAGACCCCTATTGCATTTGTAAGGGTCTCTGAATAGTGGAGCCTGTTTGCCACCTTAAACCCGGCATCGCAGCAGCTGCATATATCCTCTGGAAGGTCCCAAGGCTGTATCTCACCGTCCCTGCATAATGTAACAGCCCTTTCAATTGAATTCTCAAGCTCCCTTACATTCCCGGGAAAATCGTATTTAAGCAAGAGCTCCCGCACCTCAATGGACAAATTCTTAATAGGCTTGTTCGCCTGTTTTGTATAATAATCTAAAAAGTGGTCTACAAGAATGAGTATATCCTCCTTTCGCTCCCTTAAAGCAGGAAGATGTATCGGCACCACATTCAATCTGTAATAAAGGTCCTCTCTGAATCTTCCCTTTTGCGCCTCTTTTTTCAGGTCCCGCTGCGTTGCGCAGATAATCCTTACATCCACATTAATGGTCTCTGTACCGCCGAGCCTTTCAAACTCCCTCTCCTGAAGCGCCCTTAAAAGCTTTACCTGAACTGATGGGGATACTTCACCGATCTCATCAAGAAAGAGCGTGCCTTTATGCGCAAGCTCAAATCTTCCCTTTTTCTGTTTTATTGCGCCTGTAAATGCGCCCTTTTCATGGCCAAAGAGTTCTGCCTCAAGAAGCGTCTCCGGAAGGGCAGCGCAGCTTACCTTGACAAATGCCTCATCCTTTCTCGGGCTGTTGTAATGGATGGCATTGGCAACAAGCTCCTTGCCTGTGCCGCTCTCACCGCTGATAAGCACAGTGGTATCGCTTTGGGCTACAACCTTTATCTTCTCAAAGATGTCTCTCATCTTATTACTCTTTGCAATAATACCGCTAAAGTCATATCTGTCGCCTATTTTCTCTTTTAAATAGATATTCTCATCCTCTAAGTCCCTTAGCTCTATCAAACGTTTGACCACAAGGATAAGTTCATCCATTGAGAATGGTTTTGTAATATAATCATAGGCGCCCTGCCTCATTGCCTCCACAGCGGTCTCCACTGTGGCATAGGCTGTAATCATTAAAATCTTTGTCCTCGGCGAATATTGTTTGCAGCCCTTTAATATATGTAATCCATCAACCCCTGGAAGCTTGAGGTCTGTAATTACCACATCGTAGACGTTATTCTTTACTGCCTCAAGGCCTTCGCCTCCGGATTCCACGCTCTGGATGTTATAACCCTCTATCCTGAGGGCATCACTGATAGAGAGCCTTATTAACGGCTCATCATCAATTATCAGTATGTTTGGTGTATTGTGCATATTAAATCTCCAAGGGCAAAGGGTCAAGGGTTAAGGGTCTAATGATTTAATGAGACCTTTGAGTAATTTTGAAGCCTCTACCCTTTTATTTTCTACAGCTAAATAATCTTTTTCAGACAGATAACCTAAATCTTTAGCCAAAGATAAATATGTTTCTACCTCTCCTAAAGAGCCTTTAGCTATATATAGAAATTGCAAATACTCCTTTCTATGATTCCTTTCATATCCTTCAGCGATATTTGCTGGAATTGAAACAGATGCCCTTTGTAACTGTGAAATTAACCCATATATTTCCTCTTTTGGAAATAACCTTGCCACTCTGTATACTTCCAATACTAAGTCATATGCCTTTTGCCAAGTAGTAAGTTTCCTAAACCCTTCTCTTTCTTGCCCCATGACCCTTGCCCCTTGACCCTATTTTATCGGCAATTTTATAACAAAGCTTGAACCTTTTCCAGCCTCACTCTTTATCTCAATCCTGCCTGAGTGTTTTTCTACTATACCGAGGCTGACTGCAAGGCCAAGACCTGTCCCCTTTCCCACATCCTTTGTTGTAAAGAAGGGGTCAAATATCCTCGGAAGTATATGTGGTGGAATACCATCTCCACTATCTGTTATGTCTATACAGCACCAGCCGTCTTCGCGGAAGGTTTTTACCTTTATCTGCCCCTTCTTCTTTGTTGCCTGAACTGCATTTAAAAGTATATTCATCACCACCTGACCCATCTTGTGCCTGTCCGCCATCAGTTTTATAGGCTCAGGTGCAAGCTCCTTCTTTAGCTTTATGCCGTTCTTGCTAATAGCATATCCTGTAAGCGAAAGGACATCCTCAATTAGGAGGTTTATATCTACATTTGTCAGTTCCGGCTCATGCTGCTGTGAGAAGTCAAGGAGCTGGTCAACAATCTTATGCACCCTGCGGATGCCGTCCTCCATACATTTGAGATACTCCTCCTCCCTCTCTGCTGACAACCTCTTTTTTCTGAGATTATAAACACAGTTTAATATCCCGCCGAGAGGATTGTTTATCTCATGGGCAATGCCTGCTGCAAGCTGGCCAATGGCAGACATCTTCTCTGCCTGCGCAACCTGCAGCTCAAGCATCTTCTGGTCTGTTATGTCCTTTGCAATACCCAATACACCTGCTATTTTACCGCTATTATCTTTAAGAGGCGAAACAGAAAGGACAGCATATTTTATATCACCTGACTTATCAATAACCTCAACCTCATAAGTCTGCCTTATGCCCTCTGTTACTGTCTTTTTAAACCTGTCGCCCTGATGTCTCTGGGAAAGTATTGTTAAAAAGGAGCTCCCTATCAGCTCCTCTTTTGTATAGCCCCAGTCTTCTATCTTTTTATTGACATAGGTAATCATGCCGTCAGGATTCAATGTATAAATAACATCATTTGCTGTCTCAAGGAGGCTTTCAATATAATCCTTTGTCTCCTGCAGCTCCTTTGTCCTGTCAGCAACCCTCTGCTCAAGCATATCATAGTATTCCTTTAACTGTCCCTCAAGCCTCTTCCTATCTGTAATATCCCTTACAAATGCCCTCGTCTTTACAAACTTACTGGTTATTGGATGATACTGGGCTGTAGCAGTTACCTCCACATCTGTCCTTTTGCCGCTCTTTGAGATAAACTGGGCCTCTATTGTGCTTATCCCCTCTTTTACTGCCCTTTCTATATGTTTTATCGCCTTCTCCTTATACTCCTCGGGCACTATATCTTCTATCCTCTTATTCTGCATCTCCTGTAAGGTGTAGCCGAGGGTATTCAGCTCTGTCTTATTAACATGCACAAAATACCTGTTTATATCTACAGAATGAATCATCTCAGGAGAGTTTTCTACAAGGTCTTTGTACCTTGACTCTGAGGTCCCAAGCTCTTTATTTCTCTCCTCAAGGGCTGTATATGTGCGCTGCAGCTCCTCAGCCATCTTATTAAATTCATTAGCAAGCTTTTCTATCTCGTCATTGGTCTTTATATTCAGGCGGTAATCAAGCTTGCCCTGGGCAATGAATTCCACACCTTTGTAGAGCTCATTAATAGGCCTGACAATGTTTCTTGTTGCATATATGCCTGTGAAGGAGAGGATGGCTATCAATACAAATCCAACTACAGAGACCCTGATAAGCATGGAATAGATTGGGGCATACATCTCACCCGGCTCCTGTCTTATGAAGATATACCACCTCTTTCCATCAAACCAGTTGTTTTCAAATGTAGAGAGCACAGGCGCAAAGCCGATAATAGAATCCCTTCCGCCATGGGCATCATCCTCTGCCACAGCCCACCCGGGTTTGGGGCTTGATATTGATTTAATAAGTAAATCGTTTGCGCTATGGCTGCGCGGCGGGAAGATAGGGCACATCAATATTGAACTGTCAGAATCAACGAGTGTTGCATGGCCTGTATTCTCAATCTTAACGCTATTTATAACCTCAAGGAGCCTGTCCATCTTATATTTAATTACCACAACACCTATTACTTTTTCATTATCAATAACAGGAACAGCTATGCTTGTAAGATTAACGCCTGATGCGCTGTCAAATCTCAAATCCCCAACATATATCCTTCCCCTGCCGTTATCAAAGGCCTCCTTAAACCATCTTTCATTGCTATAGCTCTTCTTTTTTGCCTCTTTGAAATCAGCTACATATCTTCCCTTTT
>CAKKST010000342.1:6173-6983 GCA_919903585.1 Nitrospiria bacterium
CCTTTTCATCAACAACAATAATTTCATGGACATCCTTTTCATCAGGACCTATAAACTGGTTCATATAATTAATCAGCTTTTTACTATCTCCGCTTTTCCGTATTGCGTCCTTTATCTCGGTAGATATAGCAAGCCTCTGGGCGTCAACAATCTCCTTTCTTATCACCATATCAATCTTATTGGCTGTCTCCTTTGCCATCTCCTGAAAGTTTCCGCCAATGGATTTTCTAAGGACATATGTGCCATCAAGATAGGTAAGATAAAGGCCTGCAACGAGAGGAACAATGCCGATAATAAGCATTGATGTTATAATCCTCTTTTGTATTCCCCTTTTAACACGGCTCATTTCCATAACATTTAATCCCCGATGCTTATTTCTATCCTCTTTGCCTTCTCCCCTCCGCGCAGGGTTGAGACCATTGCCCTGACAGATCTGGCAAGCCATTCCTGAACAAAGGATTTTATAATAATCCTCCTGCCATTAACAAAGAGATAAACACTCCCCTCTTTCTTTTTCTTTGAGGGCTTATTGTTTTTTACAAACCTCTTTTCAATAAATTGCGCCACTGCCTTTGGATTATTTATATTAATTAACGGCACGCCTTTTATATTAATCTTCCTGTCGCTTACAATTGCAATCAGATTATTGTCCCTTGTGCAGAGCGGCCTTTTACCAACACCATCCCTTATCACCTCAATCTTCTGATACCTCTCAGTCTTATAGCCCTCTGCAATTATCAGATCAACATCCTCAATAAACCTGTCCCTTATCTCCTCAAGTTTATATCTCTCCTTTATATCCCTGATCAT
>CAKKST010000343.1 GCA_919903585.1 Nitrospiria bacterium
ATTTCATCTACGGGCAATTGTCCGTGCTCTGGAACGAGTTGTTAGGCGGGTTTGCCTTTGATTCATCCACTTTTTAAAAGATGCCTGACTCTCTCCAGAAGGCCTTCCAGCCAATAAGCCTTCAATGCTTATATCCTCGTCAACATCCTCCCAATGAATTCCATGTCCCCTGCCTATTAATCTCCAATTATTTCGCTCTTCTGGGGCAGCATAAACCAACCGTGGGAACCATTCCAGAGGAGCTGTTATTGTTCTCCCATCGCTTAAATTAACAATCAGAGAGTCATTGGTTATTTTTACTTCCTCTGCCTTCGGAGTTTCTCTTTCAATTACTGAAATACTCATCCCAAGCCTCCAACAATTTAGATTGATTTTTGTAAATAATCTTGTGAATCTTACTTATTTCTATCCTGCCAAAACCACCGCTGCTTTGCAGCCTGACAGGGTCAAGCCAGAATTTGGCAATTTTGTCATCCCGCTCAATATGGATATGTGCAGGTTCATCCCTATCTCCTGCGTAAAAGAAAAACCTATACGGCCCCACTTTTAAAATAGTTGGCATATGTGTTTAAAATAAGATGTTTTTCGCCTAACATTTACTCCACATTTAATAACATTATATATAGATACAAGCTGGCAGTCAAACATTTTTATATTGTAAAAATCATTAGGGCATTTTTATTAGGAATGAGAGATTTGCTTAAGCTCTGCTAACTATGCGCTTTCCCCTCTGCCGCTGTATTTGGCAAAAACCATTGCTGTGGCGCGGTAGAACATGTGCGCCATCTTTGAAAAAGGCGCATAGGCAAAGAGGAAAAATACAAAGACAAGATGGATGAAGTATATTGGATATGCGAGGACTGCAATGCCTGCAAGCCTCAGCAACTGGGCGAGCATCCCTGATACACCTATTACAGCTATTACGCTGATAAAGAGCCAGTCAAAATAACTGCCAATGCCTGCCTTCTCTTTATTTCTAAGCCTGTTAAGGATCATCAGGGTAATGCCTACTATTAGCGCTATCGCACCGCCATTGCCGAAGAATTTAAGCGGATCGGTCTGCGGGTATGGCGACTCCCACTTCAGGCCATATATATAAAAGAGCGACAGGTTAGTGGCAATAAAAAGGCCGCCAAATCCATAAAACACAAGAAGATGCGATTTACGACGGGTCTTTGTTAAATCGCATTTTTTTAATCCATTGTGCAATAGTATAGCAGTTACAGTCGCAATAATGGCGCTAATGATATTGCTGCCTGATGTCTGAGCTGCATTTTTAGCCATGTCCTTCCAGTATTTTAGGATTCCAAATGCAAACATAATAGAGGCAAAGAGCGCTGTTGGTATAAATACGCTGTCTATAAAGATTACAGGGACAAGCTTTGAAAGGACAATGGCGCCATTTGCGCCCCTCGGAACATTCCACAGAGAACCAATAGAGGCAGTTATGATGAGGAATATTGCTGCTGGAAGCGCAAAGAGAAAGAGTAAAAACCTTGGGCTTCCTACTGCCTTTGCAAGAAATCCAAGCAGCGCATAATGCTGGATGCTAAGTTTTCTTATTGCACCCAAAACCTCGCCAGGCTTTGCGCCCCTCGGGCAGTAGGCTGTGCAGTCGCTGCACTGATGGCAGAGCCATATATCAGGATTAGAAAAGAGCTTATCCTTAAGCCCCCACTGTGCCTGAATCATCTCCTTTCTCGGAAATGGCTTATCAGCAGGCGTGACATTACATACCACAGAGCATGTAGCGCACTGAAAACACTTTTTTAAAGACTCACCGCCTGACCTTATAACATCATTTATAAAATTAAGGTCAGGGCTTATTACCTGTTCTGCCATTTAAACCTCCAAATAAAATTAAATATCAAAAATCAAAAATCAAAGTTATGGAGATTAATTTTAATAAAAATCCTAATTCCTTAATTTTGCATTTTGCATTTTAATTTTTGCATTGTATTATTAAAATCCCTTAAATGGATTTGCCCCTATCTCCTTAATCTTTTCAGCAAACTCATTTATCATCCCCGGCAGCTTGTCATAGTCTGAGATAGATACCTGCAGCATCTGAACCCTCTCTGCCTCAAGCTGGAGCCTGTTTAAGGTCTCGCCTACCTTGCCTAATCTGTAGTCTGCAAGCTCGCTGCCCTTAATAAAGTGGCACTGATAATTCTCGCCGAATTTGCAGCCTAAAAGCAGTATACCGTCA
>CAKKST010000344.1 GCA_919903585.1 Nitrospiria bacterium
CTGATCTTTTATCTGTGTAATCAGAGATTGTTGGGTTTTTCAACAAGCTCCTAAAGGCAGGCGCTACAGTATGAATATCGTAATTGACGGATATAACTTTATTGGCAGATACAGCGGCCTTAGCGGGGATATTGAAAGCAAGAGGGATGCGCTGATAAATCTTCTCTCCAAATTCAGGGCATTAAGGGGCCATAATATAACCGTTGTATTTGACGGCTGGCAGAACGGTATGCCGAGCGAAAGCAGTGAAATTATAGGAGGGGTAAAGGTAATATTCTCACGGCTCGGCGAGAAGGCAGATGATGTTATAAAGAGGCTCTCGTCAGCAAAGGCCCAGAACATGGTTGTTGTTACCTCTGACAGGGAGATCATCTCCTATGTTACCGGCAGGGGAGTAGTTGCAATCAGTTGCGGGGAATTTGAGAAAAAACTTACAGAACTTTCATATCTTGAGCAGGCTGGCGCAGGGGATAAAGGGGATGAGGTTTATACAGGCAGGCTTATAACGACTAAGAAGAAGGGGAATCCGAGGAGACTTTCTAAAGAAGAAAGAAGAAAGAAGCTAAGGATGGATAAGATGTAAAAAGGGAGATAGGGATGAAGATAACATGCGAGAACTGCGTTACTGTTTATGAAGTGCCTGATGAGAAGTTAAAAGGTAATGAGGTGGTAGAATGTCCTGTATGTCAGTATCTGTATCTCAGAAAGGGGGGTGTTGATCTGCCTCCAGAGGCTGATACAGTAAAGAATGAGGCAGTTGCTGCAGAGAAAGAAAAGGATTACGGCAAGACAATGTACACAGAATTGGATGCCAGCGGGAATGTCAAGAAGGCAGAGGCGGCGGTTACAGAAGGCAGACAAAGGGGCCTGCCAGAGGATAAGGAGCTTATTTTGATTGCTGAGGAGGGCGGTGTAAATAAAGAGTATCCAATAAAAATCAGCGAGTGCACTATCGGGAGGGGACAGGGCTCTGATATCATTATCAACGACCCCGAGGTATCACGAACGCATTGTGTGATAGATGTATATAAAGATAAATTTGTGATACGGGATTTGGAGAGCACAAACGGGACATATCTCAATGACACCCGCATCAAAGAGGACATCCTCAAAGGCAATGACCGTATCAGGGTAGGGAATACCCTGATGAAGTTTGTGGTAAGGGAGTCGCAAGTTTAAAAAAAGGAGGTATTAGTCATGAAAAAGGGAATTTTATTTTTAGCGGCTGGGGTATTAGCTATAACCTTCCTATCAGCCTGTGCTGCTGGGCTACAGAATTATGATAAGGTTGCGCTTGGCATGAGCAAAGAAGATGTTACAAAGATTGCAGGCAAACCTTCCAAGGTTTTAGAGGGTGAGACAACAGGAGAGGGCGGCCTGATCAACAAGGCAGGCAAGTATGAGATATGGATTTACAGGGGAAGCGCCCTTGTTTTCTCCGAGGACAAACTGGTCAATAAGGTGAGGAAGGGAAGACACTAGGGCTTGCACAGTAAACAGACTAAAGCCTTAAGCATATCCCTGTCAACAGCCCATCCCAAGCCTCAAACCAGTATTCTTTTTTGTTATCAATGACCGGTTGACAGGCATATGGCAAGTGGGATATACTTACAAAAATAGGAATGAGTTCTTACTATAATAGTAGCATTTATGGATGGATAACAAATGAAATGTACCGGGTATTCGGTAGGGTAGGGAGGCCAAGTGTCTTAGGTGAGAAACCTCAGGGTTGTTTTTATAACAGGGCTTTCGGGTTCTGGCAAGAGTTACGCAATAAAGTGTTTTGAAGACCTTGGTTTTTTCTGTGTTGATAATCTTCCTATAGCGCTTCTCCCAAAATTTGCTGAACTCTGCACACAATCAGGTAATGAGATTACAAAGGTAGCCATAGGGATAGATGTAAGGGAGAGGGGTTTTTTTAAGGATTTTCTGAATGTGCTGGATGGGCTTAAAGGAGGCAATTATCAGATAGAGGTTCTCTTTCTGGAGGCATCAGACGAGGCATTAGTCAGACGCTTCAATGAGACGAGGAGACCCCATCCTCTCGCAAAAGACAGGCCTGTTGCTGATGGCATCAGAGTTGAACGGGAGATGCTAAGTGAGCTCAGGAAGAGGGCGGATAAGATTATTGACACCAGCAGTTATAGTGTACATCAATTAAAGGAGGTTTTGGAGAAATATTATCTTGAGGCAGAGGGTAAGAGGTTAAACATTACACTTATATCCTTTGGCTATAAATATGGCGTCCCATACGATGCAGATCTTATCTTTGATGTACGATTCATGCAGAATCCGAATTTTGTAAAGGAATTGAAGCCGCTCATGGGCAGTGATGAGAGGATAATTAATTATATAATAAAATTTCAGGACACAAAGGATTTCTTAAAAAGGTTTTACGATTTTCTGAAATTTCTAATCCCTCTGTATGAAAAAGAGGGGAAGTCTTATCTTACTATCGGGATTGGATGCACAGGCGGGAGGCACAGATCAGTAGGAGTTGGCGAGATATTAAAAAAACAGCTTGAAGAGAATGGATATAAGATAAATTTAAGACACAGGGATATTGATTTATAAAGGTTAAAAAGACTTGTCTACATATATTATTGGCATAACCGGCGCATCAGGTGTGGTCTATGGTGTAAGACTACTTGATTATCTATCCGCTAAGGGACATAAGATATATCTTTCTATAACTAAGGAAGGGCTTTTAATAATAAAGGATGAGGTTGGCCTTGACTTAAGCGGCAGCGAGACAGAGGTAAATAAGAAATTAAAAAGATATTTTAAGATATCCGGAGAGGCAATCAGTTATTTTTCAGAGGATAATTTAAGTTCACCGGTTGCAAGCGGGTCTGTAAAAATTGATGGTATGATAGTGGCGCCATGCTCCATGAAGGCCCTCTCTGCTATTGCAAATGGCTTTTCTTCAAACCTGATAGAACGTGCAGCAGATGTTACATTGAAGGAAAAGAGATTGCTAATAGCTGTTCCGAGAGAGACGCCGTTAAACAGCATCCATCTTGATAATATGCTTAAGTTATCCAAGATGGGTGTGTATATTGTTCCGCCGAGTCCGGCTTTTTATAATCATCCAAGGAGTGTGGATGATATGGTTGATTTTATTGTTGGAAGGATACTTGACTGTATGAACATAAAAAATAATTTATATAAGAGATGGGGATAGGAAGATGATGTTCTTAACAAGAGGAATTTTGATTCTGGCTGTTTTGTTTTTATTCTTAGGCTGTCAGAAAAATATACAGACCGTAGAGATACTGAGGCCGAATTGGGCGGAGGCAACCTTGAAGGCCACTGGCAGTGACAAATTGCCTGCAGGGACGGATAACGCTGCAAACAGGCTGAGATCCTTGCAAAGGGCAAAGATAGATGCCTATAAAAATTTAAGGGAAGATGTTTTGAATATTAGAATTACAGATTCAAAGAGCCTTGGACAATATATTAAAGATAAAGATGTAAAGAAAGGCCAGGAAGATGATTTTATAAATAGAGCAAAGCACACTGAACTGAGATATACAGCCGAAGAGAGCATTGAGGTTGATGTGGAGCTTTATCTGGGCAAGGGATTTGAGTTAATCATCAAGAAATAATGAATAATCAAGATTGATAATTATGTTTGACTCCATTATTCTATGGAAAAAGGTAATCAGGAGGACACCGCCTTTACTCCCCTTAAACTATTCCTCTGCCTCCTTTGATCTGCTGAAGACGATTATTGAAGATAAATCCACCCACCCCATAGTATTAGATGAAATAGCCAAGTCATTTTACAACAGTAACAAGGTGATTGAACT
>CAKKST010000345.1 GCA_919903585.1 Nitrospiria bacterium
CAAAGACTGTCTTTAATGTATTGAGCATAGCGTTTTCTATATTTTGTTTATTGTGAGTCATAAGGTAACCATATTAATCGTAGTTCTTTTTAAGTAAACCCCGTTAAAAAGCCCTGTCCTTTCTAACGGGTTAAATAAAAAATGTTAGTCTATAATGCCCTATGGCTATTCCCCTCTAATAAGAGGGGATTAAGGGGTGTGTTTATTTTCGATCTTTCTAATACAGCTTTTAATGTCTTCCAAAACCCCCTCAATATTATTTATTACATCATTATCTTTGTACCTTAAAACGGCTATTCCTAACTCTTTTAATCCTTGTTCTTTCCGCTTGTCTCTTTCAAATACCTTCTCAAATCCATGCGTAGATCCGTCCAGTTCAACTGCTAACTTTAACTTATTGCAGAAAAAGTCCACAATGTAACTATCAATCGGTTTTTGTCTGTGAAAATCATAGCCCATTAACTGTTTTCCCTTTACATTAATCCAGAGTTTTATTTCTGCCTTAGCGCTTGTCTTCCGTAGTTTTCTGGCTAATTCTTTCAGTTCTGAATCATAGAGGGTTTTCATTTATACACACCCCTGCACCCCTCTTATTAGAGGGGAAGGTTTTGTACCTTAGAGGAACCTTGGCAATCAATTCTTTTATGTCTTCGTTATGGAGAATCATAAAGTTCTTTTAAAGAAGTCTATTTACAATCTGCTCAAAATCCGTAATTTCTTCCCATCCATGATTTTTAACAGCAACTTCTCCATTAAAGTAGCAATAAACATCCCCGTCTATTTCTGTAACATTCCCTCTATCATAATAATCACGAAGATATTTATGGACTTCCTTCTGCAATTTCTCTTCATTCCGCGCATAAAAAGCCTTATAGAATATTTGCCCGTATTGCCCGCTAAATAACTCAAAGGCTGCGAGATATAATTTTTCGCCATTGGAAGTGATTATATTTCTGTCGCACATAAATAGGCGTCTCCATATTAAAACATAATTATTCCCTAATTAACTCTAAAACCCAGTCAATTTCAATAATTCCGCCTCGCCCTTTCCTATCAAACCGCATATAACGATTTTTGATTTTGTATCACCATTTATTCCTTGCTCTAAAACCATTCCGTTCAGCGATCTGGGTTAAAAAATC
>CAKKST010000346.1 GCA_919903585.1 Nitrospiria bacterium
GGTTGTTGTTAACGCCTGTTCATCTGCCGGCTCTGAGTATTTTACTGTTCATGCAATAAAAGAATTAGGCGAGGTTTTTGTCCACGGAATAAATATAAAGCCGGGCAAACCAGTGATCCTCGGCATGGTTAAAGGCAAGCCTGTTGTAGGGATTCCGGGCTATCCGGTATCCGCAGTCCTTACATTTAAACTTTTTATAAAACCCCTGATTTATAAATGGCAGGGGATGGCCATGCCTGTTACAGAAAAACTGACGGCAAGGCTTTCAAGGCAGGTTTCATCACCCCTCGGGCAGGAGGAGTTTGTAAGGGTGAAGCTCGGTGATGTGGGAGGGAAGGTTATTGCAACACCTATACAGAGGGGCGCTGGTGTGCTAATGTCCCTTGTCCGGGCTGACGGTATTCTAAGGGTTCCTGCGGCAAGCGAAGGCATTGCAGGCGGCAGCGAGGTGGAGGTTGAGCTTCTAAGGCCAAAGGATGATATTGCTAATACGATAGTATGCATTGGAAGCCACGATAATACACTTGATATCCTTGCAAATATTTTAAAAAAGAGGTATCCTGAGCTGAGTCTTTCCTCTGCCCATGTTGGGAGCATGGGCGGACTGACAGCCATAAGGCGCGGCGAGGCTCATATTGCAGGCACGCATCTATTAGATGAAGAGACAGGCGGATATAATGTCCCTTTTTTAAAGAGGCTTATGCCGGATAAAAAGCTGCTGCTCATAAATCTTGTATATAGGGAGCAAGGCATTGTTGTGCAAAAGGGAAATCCAAAGGGTATTAATGGTTTTTCTGACTTGACAAGAGGAGATATAACATTTATAAATAGACAGAACGGTTCAGGCACAAGGCTCCTGTTGGATAAATATTTAAGGGATTTAAGCATTACTCCTGATAATATTAAAGGCTATGACCGCGAGGAATATACACATATGGGTGTTGCCACTGCTGTTGCAGGCGGCGCTGCTGATGCAGGCCTTGCAATATTCTCTGCAGCATCCGCCCTCGGCCTAGATTTTATCCCTGTTGCAAAGGAGAGATATGATATAGCAGCGCCGCTTGAATTTTCCAAGCTGCCTATGCTTGAACGGCTTCTTGATATTATAAGAAATGACGATGAGTTTAAAAGGGATGTGGCAGCGCTCGGCGGTTATGATATATCTGATATGGGGAAGATAATGTATGAAAATTAAATTGAAAGGGAGAGAATGGATATATGCACTTAGATAATCTATTATATTTAGGCTCAATTGGGGCATTTAATTCAAACATACTGGGCCTTATTACAAAGGCAGGATGGATGGCATGGAGCGTTCTTGTTATCCTGCTTCTGTTTTCCATCGTATCATGGGGTATAATATTCCTAAAATACCGCGTTTTACGACATGCCACCTCTGAGTCCAATAAATTCAGATCAGTCTTCAGAAAGTCAGCAAGCCTTAGCGAGGTCTCTAAAAAGGTGGAGCAGCACAGGGGAAGCCCTCTGGCAAATATATTCCATGAGGGGTATCAGGGGCTTGCAGGCATACTGAAATCCAAAGAGGGCACTTCATATACATCTGATGAGATAGGACAGATAATGAAAAGGAGCGAGCGTATATTAAGGTCTTCAATACAGGATGAGGCATCCTATCTTGAGAGGTATCTTGTATTTCTCGCAACAACAGGAAATGTTACGCCATTCGTCGGCCTCTTTGGCACGGTTATAGGTATTATAAATGCATTCCAGCAGATCGGCCAGATGGGCACTGCGAGCATTGCAGCAGTGGCGCCCGGCATTGCAGAGGCGTTGGTAGCAACTGCAGCAGGCCTTGCAGCAGCAATACCAGCGGTTGTGGCGTACAATTATTTTCTTAATAAGATAAAACAGTTATCTACAGATATGGACACTTTTGCGGCTGAATTTTTAAGCTATGTTGAAGAGGGGTTAAAGAGAAGGTAGGAGATTATGGAATTCAATCCAAGAAAAAGCAGGGAGTTGATGGCAAGCATCAATATAGTTCCCTTTGTTGATGTTGTCCTTGTCCTTCTGATAATCTTTATGGTTACTGCGCCAATGATGTACAGGGGCATTGATGTCGACCTTCCGCAGTCCTCTACAAACACGATCAAATCCGAAGAGCGCATTGTTATGACAGTCGGCAAAAACCGTGAGATATATCTTGATAAAGAAAAGGTATCCCTTGATAAGCTTGAATATATATTATCTGTAAAAAAGAAGCAGAATCCCAATATTACCCTTTACCTGCGCGCTGACAAGGATGTCCCATACGGCATAATCGTTCAGGTAATGGATGCAATCAAGAAGGTGGGTATTGACAAACTGGGGATGATAACAGAGCCGGCTAAAGAACAGTTGTAGGTGTTTTATGAATTATTATTTTCCTATCTCAATAGGTAAGCATTCGAGATTCAGCCGCGAGATAGAGAGGATGCTGCTGCTGTCAATGGCATTGCACCTGCTGCTTCTGGGCGCAGTAATTTTTAACCAGTATTTTTCCTTCGGGTTTGCGAAGATTGCTGTTTATCAGGTTACGCTGGTAGATTTGCCGCATACCTCAGATAAGCAGTCTGATTCTTTAACGCCGCCTGTTGAGAAGAAGGGTGATAAAAAGAGCGAGAAGAGCAGCGCTGCAAAGCCGATTAAAAAGAAGGAAGATATCAGGAAAAAAGAGGCGCAGGTTCCTGAATTAAAAAAGGAGGAAAAGAGGTCGCCAACACCAAGCAGGACAGCGGAAGAAAGGACAGGCCCTGAAAAGGTAGAGGGCGGGATGTCAGGCGCTGTCTCTATAGCATCAGATAATTTTAAATTCCCTTATTATGAGCTAAGCCTGAGAAATAAAATAGAGCGGAACTGGTCGCCTCCTCCTCTAATAAAGGGAAGCAGCTGGGTGCGTGTTGTAATCGGCAGAAACGGGAGGGTAGTGACCACAGAGATTTTTGAGAGCTCAGGCAATCCTTTTTTTGATCAGGCGGCATTGAGGGCGATATATCTTTCTGATCCCTTTCCGCCGCTGCCTGATAATTATTTTGGAAGCACCCTTATGTTTAAAGTCGGTCTTGAACCAAAGGAAGAGTGAAACTGTTATTTAGCATCTTAGCAGCAGTATTCTTTTTTTCAGCATCTGCCTATGCGCAGGATGTTAATCTCGGCGTTATCCGCGCAGAGGCGCAGAAGATACCTGTTACGGTCTTTGATATATCGGATGAGGCAGGCATGAAGGGATTAAAGGATATTGCGAGGGATGTCCTGAACGCTGATCTCAGGCGAACACAGCTTTTTTATCTTGTTGATGTTGAAAAACTCGGCATTGATATTAAGGTGAATTCAGAGCCCAGTAAAGAGGTAATAAAAAAGATGGGCTCCTTTGGCGTCAGCGCCGCTGTATGGGCAAGGTTGAGTCTGAAGGGCAAAGAGCTGGTGCTTGAAGGAAACCTTTACGACGGGGTTAGCGGTGATAATGTAATGAATAAGAGATATTTTGGAAGCGAGCAGCTTCTCAGAAACATGGTTCATCGGTTTGTTGATGAGATTATGCTCAGGTATTCAGGCGCTAAGGGGATTGCAGGCACCCGCATTGCCTTTGTATCAGACAGGTCAGGCGATAAGGAAATTTATCTGATGGATTATGACGGATCCAATCCAAAGAAGATTACTGCTGACAGGGCTATAAAACTATCGCCTGCATGGAGCCCTGACGGCAGATGGCTTGCGTACACCTCTTATAAAGACGACAACCCTGATATATATGTGCTTGATTTGGAGACAAGCAACCGCTGGAAGATGCTTGGCTTTGAGGGTCTGAACATCTCTCCTGCATGGTCTCCTAATGGCGAGCATCTTGCCTTTACACTTAGCAGGGACGGCAATTCAGAGATATATATTGTTAGAAGGGATGGCAGTGATTTAAGAAGGCTGACCTATGATCCTGCAACTGATGTATCACCGTCATGGTCTCCCAATGGCAGGGAGATTGTGTTTAATTCTGACAGGGGCGGGACCCCGCAGCTTTACATAATGAATGCCGATGGCACAAATGCCAGAAGGCTTACATTTTGGGGTGATTATAATACATCACCGGCATGGTCGCCAAAGGGCGACAAGGTCGCCTTTGTTTCAAGGATAGATAACAGGTTCAGGATATGCACAATAAATCCTGACGGCTCTTTCTTCATGCAGCTTACAGACGGCAAGGCGAGCGATGAAAATCCAAAGTGGTCGCCTGACGGCAGGCATATTGTCTTTAGTTCAAACAGGAATACAAGGAAAGACATATATATAATGAATGCTGATGGAAGCGATGCGGAGAGGCTGACATCTGACGGCTCAAACAATGCCAGCCCTTCATGGTCGCCGTAATGAAGTTGAAGGGTTGAAAGATTAAGGAGCAAAGCGGCAGAGAGTCAAAGAGTCAAAGTAATAGAGGATCACCTTTAAGACTTTGACCCTTTGATACTTTGATATTAAAAACTAATAAAAGGAGGGTTTTAAGATGAAAAGGTTTCTTTTGGTTTTAATCGGGGTGTTAGTTGTAGGGTCTTTAATCTCTTTTGGCTGTGCAAAGAAGGTGGAGACAGCAAAGGATACAAAGGGCGCAGATGAGAGGGTTGCTTCAGCGCCAACACCAGCGCCTGAGCAGGGGACAAAGGTGGATGCACCGCTGGTAAAGGAATCGGGTGTTTCAACAGGCCTAAATGATGTATATTTTGATTTTGACAAATCCTCAATAAGGGATGATGCAAAGTCTGCGCTTCAGTCAAGCGCAAAGTGGTTAAGTTCCAATCCCAAGGCAAAGATTAAGATTGAGGGCCATTGCGATGAGAGGGGTACAAATGAGTATAATATTGCCCTCGGCGAGAAAAGGGCAGAGGCAGCTAAGAAATATCTTATCTCCCTCGGTGTGAAGGCAGACAGGTTGTCTACCATAAGTTATGGTGAGGAAAAGCCGCAGTGTAAAGAGCAGAATGAGGACTGCTGGCAGAAGAACAGAAGGGCACATTCTACGATTGTTAGCAAGTAGTGGAAGTAGATAGTGAACAGTGAACAGTGAACAGAAGAGGGGAACGCACCCCTTTATCCCCTCTTAATAGAGGGGAAAGTTTCCCCATTTGTAAAAGGGGGATTAAGGGGGATTTTAGAATTAATTAACAGTGAATAGTGAATAATAACAGTTTTTACTGACGACTCTTCACTATTCACTCTATTAGAAGGATTTCATATTATGAATATCTGGAAAAAAGGATTTATCCTGCTAATTTTAATTGTTAGCGGTCTCTTAGGCTGCGCCCCTCAGGCAGAGTTTATTAAGCTAAGGGATGATGTTGATACAGTTACCCGCAAGCAGAATCAGGTCCAGCAGCGGTTTGAGGTTATAGAGGGCTATTTAAAAGACAGGACAACCACTGTCCAGAAAGGACAGGTGGATCTGCAAAAGATAATTGCTGATATGGGTGTCAAAATAGACCAGCTCGCTACGGATATTCAGCTTATTCAGGGCAAGCTTGAAGAGAATAATCATAGGGTCTCTGAGATATCACAGAGGCTTGATGATCAGTTATATAAACTGAAAGAGCTTTCTTCAAAGATTGCTGAATTACAGACAAAGTCAGGCGGCGATGCAAATATCCCTGAAAAGGGTATGACCCCTTCCGTCCAGCAGGAGAAAGCCAAGTCAGCCCCGAACCCTTCGGAATTATACAATCGCGCATATCAGGATTATGTCAACGGCAGTTATGACCTTGCATTAATGGGATTTCAATCCTATCTTTCTGAGTTTCCCGATGCCACGTTGGCCCCAAATGCCCAGTACTGGATCGGCGAATGTTATTATGGAAAAGGTGATTATAAGAAGGCAATAGATGCCCTTGAGAAGATTTCAGCTAATTATCCAAAGAGCGAGAAGGCTGCCCCTGCCATGCTTAAAATAGGATTTGCATATTTAGAGCTCAAGGATAAGGCTAAGGCAAGGTCTTATTTAAAGAAGGTTGTGGAGCAGTTTCCCAAGTCAAAGGAGGCGCCCCTTGCCAAGGGGAAGCTGGGGACGATTAAGTAGTATAAACTCAGAAAACATGTTGACAAAACAATTTTAAAATCCCCCTTAATCCCCCTTTTACAAATGGGGAAACTTTCCCCTCTATTAAGAGGGGATAAAGGGGTGTGTTCCCCTCTTTGGTAAAGAGGGGTTAGGGGAGATTTTATATAACATTATTTAATTCGTTTGTATTAGTTAAAGTTATCACCCCCTCCCACCCCTCCACCTTACAAATGGGGAGGGGCAAGGGTAGGGTTGGAGTATTAATGCCTGCAAAGATTAATGTCCTTCCTGATATTCTTATCAATAAAATTGCCGCTGGAGAGGTTGTTGAGAGGCCTGCATCAGTTGTGAAGGAGCTGATTGAAAACTCCATTGATGCAAAGGCAACAGAAATATTTGTTGATGTTGTTAATGCAGGCAGGAGAATGATCCGTGTCTCTGATAATGGCGAGGGGATGCACAGGGAGGATGCGCTATTAGCCTTTGAAAAACATGCAACAAGCAAGATAACCAAAGAGGCAGACCTTTTTGATATAAACACATTGGGTTTCAGAGGTGAGGCTCTTCCGAGTATTGCCTCTGTTTCCAAAGTCAGGATAATAACAAGGCCTGCTGATGCAGATACAGGGATATTGGTTGAGACAGAAGATGGTAAGATAAAAAAGACACTGGAAGCAGGCGCCCCAGTGGGCACACTTATTGAGGCTGCTGATCTGTTTTACAATACACCGGCAAGGCTAAAATTTTTAAAGTCTGAAAACACTGAACTTAGCCATATCATCGCCCTTGTAAACCAGCAGGCAATTGCCAATCCCCATATACACTTCAGACTATCTCATAATAATAAAGAATTATTAAATCTGCCACGGGCAGCAACTGTTTCGCAGGGTTCTGGATTAGACCACTTTTACCATAGGATAAATCAGGTCTATGGCGAGGATTTTCTGAATAATATGTCTACTATTTCTGGCGAGGAAGGTGATATCAGTATATTTGGCTTTGTTTCCAAACCATCATTCAGCAGGGCGGATAAATCGCATCAGGATATCTTTTTAAACAGAAGGTATATTAAAAATAATGCTATAAGCCGCGCAATATACGATGCCTTTTATACATTGCTTCCCAAAGACCGCTATCCTGTTGCGGTTATTTTTATAGATATTCCTCCTTCACAGGTGGATGTAAATGTCCATCCCACAAAGAGGGAGGTGAGATTTCTTAATCAGACTGCTGTATATGAGGCTGTAAAGAAGATTGTGAAAGATGGACTCTTAAAGGGTGATGCTGTTGCAGAGGGAGGCAGGGTAAACTATTTGATACAAAGGGGCAGCAAAGGACATGAAAGAAGAGAGTTTCTTGTTTCAAGCCCTGATGCTGATTACGAGAGGCAATCAGGGTATGCAATAGAAGGGGCAAGGGTCATGGGGCAAGGGGCGGCAGAATTATCCAATCAACCTATTCAACTTAGTCAACTCACCGAGTGCAATGTAATTCCCCTTGGCCAGATAGATAATACATATATCGTTGCAGATAGTAGCGGCGAGCTATGGCTGATTGATCAACATGCAGCAGGCGAGAGGATACTCTATGAGAGGCTGAAGAATTCTTATAACAATAATAAAATAGAGATTCAACAACTGCTGATCCCTGAACAGATAACCCTTACCAGCGCTGAATCTGTTATACTAAAGGATTATATTGGCATCCTTTCAGGCATTGGTATTGAAATAGAGGCATTTGGCGCGGATAGTTATGTCATCCGAGGAATACCATCCCTGCTTGGGAATAATGGGATTAAGCAATTGCTTCTGGATATAATTGACGGCCTGAACTCTTTTCAGAGGAGGCCTGAAAGGAACGAGATAGTAGATAAGATTATTATCCTCATGGCCTGCCATGGCGCCATAAGGGCAAATCATGGCCTGAGCAATAGAGAGATGTTGGTATTAATAGAGGACTTAATGGATGTTTGTTCGGCCTTCACATGTCCACATGGAAGGCCGATAGTTATAAAATTCACAAAGACAGATTTGGAAAAGATGTTTAAAAGAAGATGATAAGACCCCTTCTTGTTATTGTTGGCCCTACTGCAGCAGGTAAGACGAGGATTGCAATCAAGCTTGCTGAGGAATTAAACGGCGAAATTATAAGCGCTGATTCAAGGCAGATATATAAGGGGATGGATATTGGCACTGCCAAGCCGACAATAGAGGAGCAGGCCAGAGACAGACACTACATGCTTGATGTAGTTAATCCTGATGAGCATTTTAGCGTTGGCGAGTATAAGAGAAGGGTAGAGGCTGTTATTGATGACATCTGGAACAGGAAGAAACTCCCGATTATTGCCGGCGGCACAGGGTTGTATATAAAGGCAGTAATAGACGGCCTGTGGGAGGGGCCGCAGGCAGATGAGAAAATAAGAAAGGGGCTTGAAGAGGAGGAAAAGGAAAAAGGCAGGGGTTATCTGTATAGCAAACTAAAAGAGGCTGACCCTGAGACAGCAGAGCGGACAAGCCCAAATGATCTTGTAAGGATAATAAGGGCTCTTGAGGTGTATCATATTGAGGGAAAGCCGATATCCCATTTTCATAAGGCCAATGCCTTTGAAGAGAGAAATTATAATACTATAATCATTGGCCTGACAAGGGACAGGAAGATGCTTTACAGGCTGATTGAGGAAAGGGTTGATGAGATGATACGCAGCGGCCTTGTGGATGAGGTCGGATCTTTGCTAAAGAAGGGATATGATGAGCATATAAATTCTATGACAGCAGTGGGGTACAAACAGATTCTCGGTTATTTAAAAGGAAGATATGATCTTTCCGAGGCGGTCAGGCTGATAAAGAGGGATACAAAGAGATATGCAAAGAGGCAGTATACATGGTTTAATAAGGACAAAAGGATTGAATGGCATAATGTTGATGATATTAATACAGGGGCGCTTGCATCAGATATTAAAAAAAGGTTGAAGTTATAAAAGAAATAGGCTATCATCAAGTTATCATTACCATGGGTAACTGTTTTAGCGTTTCAAAAAGAACCGCAAAACATCATTGAAAATTGCAAAGTGCAAAGTGAAAAATGAAAAGTTATGGAAAGAAATCATTAAAAATTTGCAATTTACATTTTGAAATTTTCATTTTGCATTGAAGTTTAGGCATTCTTTTGAATGACTAAACTGTTATACCATAGGGGGCGAAGAAAGGAGTGGAGCATGAACAAAACAAATACAAATCTTCAGGATCTCTTTCTCAACCAGCTTAGAAAGGAAAAAATACCTGTCACAATGTATCTTATGAATGGGGTAAAGCTGGCAGGGACAATCAAGGGGTTTGATAACTTTTCAATCCTTATTAAGCAGGATACCCAGCAGCTTGTTTATAAACATGCTATCTCTACTATTATCCCACACAAGGCAGTAAGCCTTATGGAGAGAGAGGAAGAGGGGGCGCAGATGGAAGAGGTTGTTAAGGGTGGGGCGCAGTAAGCAGCAATTTAGGAATCCACTCCCTACTGTGGATATTATTATTGAGCTAAAAGATAAAGGCATAGTCCTGATAAGAAGAAAGAATCCTCCGCATGGCTGGGCAATACCCGGCGGTTTTGTGGATTATGGCGAGAGCCTGGAGGATGCAGCAGTAAGGGAGGCAAGAGAAGAGACATCGCTGAATGTGGAGCTAATCAGGCAGTTTCATACATACTCTGATCCCAAAAGGGATGCGAGGTTTCACACGATATCTACTGTATACATTGCAAGTGCAAAGGGCGAGCCAATGGCAGCAGATGATGCTGCAGACATTGGCGTGTTTAAAGAGGACAATTTGCCTGAGCCAATAGTATTTGACCATAAAGAGATATTGAGGGATTATTTTAAGAAGAGGTGGTAGATTAATATGAGTGCACCCTCCCCCTGCCCCCTCCCATCAAGGGAGGGGGTTTTTCTAAATTCCCTCTCCCCTTGTGGGAGAGGGATAGGGTGAGGGGAAAATAATTGAGGAGGTAGTTTAAATTGAACGCAGCAATCGGCATAATCGGCGGAAGCGGACTATATGAGATGGAGGGGCTTACTAATATTAAAGAGGTAAAGATAAAAACCCCATTTGGCGAACCTTCTGATAAATTTGTCCTCGGGACACTGGAAGGCGCAAGGCTCGCATTTCTCCCAAGGCATGGCAAAGGCCACAGGATACTCCCATCAGAGATAAACTTCAGGGCAAACATATATGCCATGAAGAGCCTCGCTGTTGAGCGGATAATCTCTGTTAGCGCAGTAGGGAGCATGAGGGAGGAGATAGAGCCGGGGCATATTGTAATACCGAACCAGTTTTATGACCATACAAAAAGAAGGATAAGCACATTCTTCGGTGATGGCATAGTCGCCCATGTTGGAATGGCTGATCCTGTTTGCCACACCCTTGCAGAGCAGCTTTACCAGTCAAGCATGGCTGTAGGCGCTGCAACACATAATGCAGGCACATATCTCTGCATGGAAGGGCCGCAGTTCTCAACAAGGGCTGAATCTCTGATATACAGAAAATGGGGTGTGGATGTAATAGGCATGACCAATGTTACAGAGGCAAAGCTTGCAAGGGAGGCAGAGATATGCTATGCCACAATTGCCCTCTCAACAGACTATGACTGCTGGCATGTTGAGGAGGAGGATGTTACAGTAGAGGCAGTAATTCAGATAATCAAAAAGAATGTGGATACAGCAAAGAGGATAATAAGGGATGCGATATTAAAGCTCCCAAAGGAGCGTGAGTGCCATTGCAAGGATGCCCTTAAAAATACAATCATGACAGATCCAAAACTCATTCCTCAGAAGACAAAGAAAAGACTTGAACTGATTATTGGGAAATACATTGATGCAGGGGCAAGGCGGCGCCTTGCCCCTGCTAAGGCCGCAGCCAGCAAGAGGAGGAGGAAATAGCTATGAGCCTTCTTGTTGTTGGTTCTGTTGCCTTTGATTCTGTAAAGACCCCGTTTGGAGAGGTAGCCGATGTGCTTGGCGGTTCTGCAACATACTTTTCAACTGCTGCCAGCTATTTTACAGATGTTAACATGGTTGCAGTGGTTGGCGAGGACTTTCCACAGAAGCACATAGATTTTTTAAAGGGCAGGAAGATAAACCTTGACGGCCTTCAAACGGTTCCCGGCAAGACCTTCAGATGGCGCGGGGAATACGGCTATCAGCTTAATGAGGCAAAGACACTTGAGACCCAGCTTAATGTATTTGAAAGGTTTAATCCAAAGATTGCTGATTCCTATAAGAATTCGGAATTTGTCTTCCTTGCTAATATTGACCCTGAACTCCAGCTT
>CAKKST010000347.1 GCA_919903585.1 Nitrospiria bacterium
AAATACAATTACAGATAAGGTCGTATCTACAATTCAGGAAAAGGCAAGGACTCTGGCTGAAGAGAGGATGCTTGATATCCTATTGCCAATGCCTGCAAGATTTGATGTGCAGGCAGCAACCCAGTATGAATCAAAGGCAGGATACGAGTCCACAAGGGAGAAGCTTAGAAAGCAGCTTAGGGATGGCGAGATGAATGAGAGATATGTTGAGCTTGAGATAAAGGAGAAGATGCTTCCTCTCGGTGTAATCTCAAACATCGGGATGGAGGACCTTGAAATAAATCTAAAAGAGATGCTCGGCGGCATGCTTCCGGGAAGGAAAAAGAGCAGGAAGGTAAAGATACCTGAGGCAATGGATATACTCGCACAGGAAGAGGCGCAGAAGCTCATTGATATGGATGAGGTTGTTAAAGAGGCAACACATAGGGTTGAGCAGTCAGGGATTATTTTTATAGATGAGATAGACAAGGTTGCAGGAAGGGAGGGAAGGGGCGGGCCTGATGTCTCCCGCGAGGGTGTGCAGAGAGACCTGCTTCCCATTGTTGAAGGCTCTGCAGTTAAGACAAGATACGGCATTGTAAATACAGACCATGTTCTGTTTTTTGCAGCAGGTGCCTTTCATGTGTCCAAGCCGTCGGATTTGATCCCGGAACTTCAGGGCAGATTTCCATTGAGGGTTGAACTTGATTCACTCGGCAAGGCAGAATTTATCCGGATACTTACAGAGCCGAAGAATGCCCTGATAAAACAGTATAAGGCGCTCCTTGCGACAGAGGGTATAGATGTAGAATTCACACAGGACAGCATTGATGAGATCGCACATATCGCTGAGGTGGTAAATGAAAGGACAGAGAATATTGGCGCAAGGAGGCTCCATACTGTTATGGAGAGGCTTCTTGATGAGATATCTTTTAATGCCCCTGAGCTTAAGGGAGAAAAGATTGTGATTGATGGCGAGCATGTAAGGAAAGAGTTGAGTGATATAGTAAAGAGCGAGGACTTGAGCAGATACATATTATAATGGGATCCCCCTCACCCTTCCCTCTCCCC
>CAKKST010000348.1 GCA_919903585.1 Nitrospiria bacterium
CGGAGATCTTCCTCAATCTGTACAGGTGAAGCTGTTAAGGGTCCTGCAGGAAAGAGAGTTTGAAAGAATAGGCGGCACAGAAACCATTAAGGTTGATGTAAGAATCATCTGTGCTACAAACCGCGACCTTGAAAAGGAGGCCAAGGAAGGAAAATTCAGGGAAGACCTCTATTACCGCCTCAAGGTCATTCCTGTTGTCCTGCCGCCATTAAGAGAGAGAAAGGAAGATATACCCCTTCTATCAAATCATTTTATAAAACACTATTCAAAGAAGATGAATAAAAAGGTGACCCACTTTTCTGATGAGGCAATGGACTACCTGATGGATTATAACTTTCCGGGGAATGTAAGGGAGCTGGAAAATACTGTAGAAAGGACTATTGCCCTCTGCCCCAATCAGGTGATTGAGAAGGAATACCTGCCGTCAACAGTCCTTCAGAATCCAAAGAAAAAGCCGCAGGAGAGGCTGGGGCCGCTTCAGGACAGGATGGGAGACTTTGAAAAGAATTATATTATTGATGTATTGAAGAAGGCAAAGGGCAACAAGACAAAGGCAGCGGAAATCCTGAACATCAGCCGTAAAAATCTCTGGGAAAAGATGAGAAAATACAATCTGCTTGGCGCCAGTGAAGATAATGCTTGACAGGGCAGGCTGAGGTATGTTATTTTTAAATATATTGAGAATGAGTATCATTCTTATATGGAGGCGGGGTGCCTGTGAATATTGAAAAGGTTTTTGTGGAGAAGGGGATAAGCCTTACCAGCCAGCGGAGGCTGATTGCCGAGACCCTCTTAAGCAGCAGCAAGCATCTCGGCGCTGAGGAGCTTTTTTATTTAGTACACAAAAAAAATCCCCGCATCGGGCTTGCAACAGTATACCGCACCCTCCAGATCATGAGGGAAAACGGCATTATTGAAAAGCGCGATTTTGGGGATGGCTGCAGCCGTTATGAGGACAGAAAGGATATGCATCATGATCATCTGATCTGCATGAAGTGCGGGAATGTTATTGAGTTTGATGAGCCTACAATTGAGAACCTCCAGATGAAGGTTGCAGAGAAGAAGAGATTTAAGGTAGTGACACACAGGCTCGAGCTGTTCGGCTACTGCAATAAATGCAGTAAATAATTTTTTAAACCCGATTGAGAATGATTATCAATTTCTATTTTTGCACGAAGGTGAGGTAAAATGTTTAAAAAGTTTTTAAAATCAGGCAAGGCATTTGCGTTTATCTTTGCTGTAATTGCGCTATTTGGTTCTATGGCGAGTATGGCGACAGCCCAGGAATTGGTTGTTTATTCAGGCAGGGGAGAGAGGCTTATAAAGCCAGTATTTGATGAGTTTACAAAAAGGACAGGCATTAAGATAATACTCCATTCCGCTGGAACAGTAGAGCTTTTTAATAAACTGTTGGCTGAAGGCGACAGGACCCCTGCTGATATTTATTTAACAGTGGATGCAGGCGCCCTTGAAAGGGCAAAGATCGCAGGGCTGCTACAACCTATAAAATCGGATATTGTTACAAACAATATTCCAGCAGCCATGAGGGCCCCAGACAATAGCTGGGCTGGACTTTCTTTAAGATTAAGGGTTATTGCCTATAATCCTCAGAAGGTCAAACCTGCTGAGATAACGACATTTGATAGCCTTGCAAATCCAAAGTTCAAAGGGAGGCTCGGATTGAGAACAGGCTCCAATGTTTATCCCCAATCCCACACTGCAATGATGATAGCAGAGAGAGGAGAGGCTGAAACAGAGCGGTTTTTAAAGGGCATACTATCAAATGCAGGGGACAATATCTATCCTTCTGACAGCAGGGCAGTGGAGGCAGTTGCAAAGGGAGAGGTGGATGTGGCAATAGTGAATCACTATTATGTTTATGGGCATTTGAAGAAAAATCCTGATGACAGCAAAACATTGGCCTTTGTTGTGCCGCCAAAGACTGCCTACAATATATCTGGAGCGGGAATCCTGAAGGCAAGTAAAAATAAAGAGGCTGCACAGAGGCTTATTGAGTTTATGGCAACGGATGAAGGGCAGGTTATGTTTGCAGAGGAGAACAGGGAATATCCGGTAAATCCTAAGGTCCCTGAACACAAAGATATGTTGAAAAGGGATAAATTTACCATCTCTACAACCCCCCTTGAAACAATGGGCCGTTATATGATGCCAGCTATAGACCTTATTGACAAGGTTGGGTATCGTTAAAATATGAAGGGTGGTTTCTCATACCTTACTATCATGGCCATTGGGGTGGCGGCTTTAGTCGCCACCCCAATCATCTTTACACTATATAGCGCTATTAACGTTGATGCCCAGTTATGGATAAGGCTTTATGATACAAGGCTCAAGATAATACTGCCTAATACTATTAAGCTTTTAATCTCAGTTGGCATAATGACAGCCCTCGTCGGTGTTATCACTGCATGGATTGTTACCCGCTATGACTTTAAAGGAAAAAGGATTTGGGAATGGGCATTGATATTACCCCTTGCTATGCCAGGGTATGTGCTTGCCTATGCTTATGGGAGCATAATGGCTCCTGGAGGCATTGCCCAGAGATTGTGGATTAATCTCTTTGGTGAAGGGCCTTCACAGATTTTGGCAATGCCTTCACTTTATGGTTTCTGGGGTGTCTCTATTATATTAAGTCTTGTAAATTATCCATATATATATTTATTAACCCGAGCGAGTCTTTTGAGTCAAAATGTTACATACGATGAGGCTGCGAGGGTTTTGGGCGGCTCAAGGTGGAAGAGGCTCTGGTCTATAAATATCCGTATGGCCTATCCTGGGATTGTTGCTGGCATTGCCCTTGCCTTAATGGAGGTGATGGCCGATTTTGGGACAGTAGCAATGCTGAGGTATCCCACATTTACAGAGGCTATTTATCGCCAGATGACTGCCCGATTTGACCCTGCAGGCGCGGCAGCCCTTGCATCCATACTTGTTGTTATGACCCTTCTATTATTAAATTTAGAGCGATATTTCAGGGGTAAAGAGCGGTTTGAGCAGACAAAGGGCAGATTCAGGAGATATTTGCCTAAGAGATTGAGCCTTAAGGGGACCATATTCTTTACGATTCCTATCTTATTCATCCTCTCCCTTGCCTTTTTCGCGCCCCTTGCCCTTCTTTTAAAATGGAGTATTGATACAGCCTTAAAGGGAGGTCTTGAGGGTAGTCTCATAAGATTTACATTTAACACAATCTTTGTATCAGCCATTGGGGCAACTGCCGCAGTAATATTGGCAATACCTTCAGCATATCTCCATGCACGGCGACCTGTTATCTTAAATAAAGCTATTTTTTATTTATCCACATTGGGCTATAGCCTGCCAGGTCCAGTTATTGCTGTGGGTTTACTGCTCACAGTCGGCCTCCTATTCCCATGGCTTTATGGAGGGATAGTAATTTTATTAATGGCCTATCTTGTGAGGTTTATTCCTATAACCTTACAGGCTGAGGAGTCCTCTATCTCCATGGTCTCAACCTCTGTAGAAGATGCAGCCAGAACACTGGGTGCAGGCACGGGGAGGACAATTAGAGAGATCCTATTGCCATTGATAAGGCCGGGGTTATTCACAGGCTGGGTTGTGGTATTTGTTGATTGTATGAAGGAGCTTCCAGCCACATTGATGCTCAGACCACTTGCCTTTGACACACTGTCAGTGCGGGTCTGGATGGAGGCATCAGAGGCGCTCTGGGAGATGGCTGCCCTGCCGGCGCTGCTAATAGTGATAGCAGGTCTTATTCCAATAGCCTTGGTAATTAACAGGATAAACAGAGGAGGCAGAGATGGTCTCCAGATTACATAAAGAGGATATCTGCATAAGGGAGACAAAGGCAGCGTATGTTTTATTAAAGGATGTCTCCAAGTCTTTTAATGGGATAAATGCCCTCTCTGACTTAACACTGGAGGTTAAGGAGGGTGAGTTCTTCTCATTGCTCGGACCATCAGGCTGTGGCAAAACAACAGCGCTAAGACTTATTGCAGGGCTTGAGAGGCCTGATAAGGGAACTATAGCTATAGGAGAGAATATAGTTGCTGGAGAAAGATGGATTTCACCTGAAAAGAGAGAGGTTGGGATTGTCTTTCAGGACTATGCCCTCTTTCCTCACATGACTGTCTTTAAAAACATTGCCTTTGGTTTAAGGGATTGTAGCCGTCAGGAGCTCAAACAGAAGGTAATGGAACTGCTTGAGATAGTTGGTTTATCAAAAATGGAAAAGAGATACCCCCATGAGTTATCAGGTGGACAGCAGCAAAGGGTTGCACTGGCACGGGCCCTTGCGCCTTCTCCGAGAGTTATGCTTTTAGATGAGCCCTTTTCTAATCTTGATGCAGATCTCAGATTGGAGCTCCGAACAGAGACAAGTCGTATCCTTAAAGAGAGAATGACAACCACTATTCTCGTAACCCATGATCAGGAAGAGGCCTTTTCCCTCTCTGACAGGGTGGGGGTATTATATAATGGAAGGCTTGAGCAGGTTGGCACTCCTGAGGAGATATACCACAAACCATTGAGCCGATTTGTGGCAGGTTTTGTGGGCAGGGCAGATTTTGTAAGTGGAAGGATTAAAGGCGACTCTATCATTTCTGACATCGGTATAATTGAATTCAAAGGCGAGGCGCCAGGGGGATTCACGGAGGTAGACTTAATGATCAGGCCTGATGATGTGGATTTTATTATGGAGCCAAAGGGGGATGCCACTATAATAGACTCGCATTATTTAGGGGCAGAGATCATCTATAAATTACTCCTCCCTGATGGAAAGATTATACATTCTATAAAGTCATCAACAGAAAGGATTCCTGTTGGCAGTGAGGTTAAGATTAAGGTTGACCTCACACATGTTGTAGTCTTTCCAGCAACCCACAGATTTTTGAGTCCTCAAAACCCTTCGTGAGGGATTATGTGGTTCTATTACGCTATAATAACAGCCTTCTCTCAGGCAACAAGCGATGCCATTACCAAAAAGACCCTGCAGCGCGCTGATGAATATATTGTGGCATGGCTCAGGCTGTTAAGCTCAGTCCCGTATCTCCTGATAGCGCTTTTTATAATTGAGATGCCAGAGACAGATTCTACCTTCTGGGCAGCCTTAATTACTGCCCTGCCCCTTGAGGTAACAGCCTTTATACTTTATATCAGGGCATTAAAGGAATCGCCTTTATCACTTACAATTCCATTTCTTGCCTTCACACCTGTCTTCTTAATAGTTACATCTTTTTTAATATTAGGAGAGCTTCCAGATAAATCAGGGGCTGCGGGGGTAATATTAATCACCGCAGGCGCTTATACATTGAACCTTCATATGAAAAAAAAGGGGTTGTTGAAGCCAATAAAGGCCATTATAAAAGAAAGGGGCTCTCTCATGATGCTGATCGTTTCATTTATATACAGCATAACCTCAAGCCTCGGGAAACTCGCAATACTCCACTCAAGCCCGATATTTTTCGGCGCAGTATATTTTATTATTTTAGCCCTTGCCTTTGCACCAATAGTTATGTTTAAATCAAGAAACAATTTAGGCCAGATAATCAAAAATTATAAATTCTTTGGCCTGCTCGGCTTCTTCCACTCTATAATGATTATAACCCATATGATTGCAATGAGCCTTACACAGGTTACATATATGATTGCTGTAAAGAGGACAAGCCTTCTATTCAGCGCAGGCTATGGCTATTTTCTATTTAAGGAAGAAAAGATGAGGGAGCGGCTGTTGGGGAGCCTTTTAATGATAATTGGTGTAATACTTATTGTGGTGTTTTAACATTTTACCCCTCACCTTAGTCCTCTCCCGCAAGGGGAGAGGAAATAAAATAATAACCCTCTCCACTTATGGGAAGAGGGAAGGGTGAGAGGTAACATTAATTATGCAGACTATCAGACTAAAAAAGAATGAAGAAAAAAGGATTTTAGCTGGCCATCTCTGGATCTTTAGCAACGAGATAGAGGACTTTCCTTCACACATTGAACCTGGTGCGATTGTTGATGCAGAGGATTACAGGGGCAGCTTTATTGGAAGGGGATATTTTAATCCCCGCTCACTGATATCTGTAAGAATACTCACAAGGGAAAAAGAGGAGATTGATACAGCTTTTTTTAAAAAGAAGATACAATTTGCCTATGGATACAGAAAAGAGATCTTTCCATCAGAAAAGTCGTATCGTATTGTATACAGCGAGGGCGACTTTCTGCCAGGGCTTATCATAGACAAATATGATAATTCCCTTGTCATCCAGTCCCTGACCGCCGGCATAGAAAAACAATTGGATATAATATCCAATACCCTCAAAGAAATATTCAATCCAGAAGTGATTATTGCAAGAAACGATGTCTCAATAAGGGAGCTTGAAGGCCTGAAACCTGAAATAAGGACATTATACGGCAAGTTGCCTGATAACTTGATTATTGAAAGAAATGGGATAAAATTTTCAGTGGATATTATATCAGGCCAAAAAACAGGTTTTTTCTTTGACCAGTGCGAGAATTATCTGAAACTTAAAGATATAGTAACCAACAAAGATGTTCTTGACGGCTTCTGTTATATTGGAGGCTGGTCTCTGCATGCCGCAAGATACGGCGCTAAAAGCGTAATAGGAATTGATTCATCTGAAAAGGCCATAAGCCTTGCTAAAGAAAATGCCTCAATAAATGGGTTTGCAGATAAATGCAGCTTTGAGGCAGCCGAGGTGTTTGACAGATTAAGGGGATTAAATAAGGAAGGCAAAAAACTTGATATTATTATCTTAGACCCGCCTGCCTTTGTGAAGAGCAGGGCAAGGATCAGGCAGGCGATTAAGGGGTATAAAGAGATAAATCTTCAGGCAATGAAATTACTCAGGCAGGGAGGTTATCTGATAACCTGCTCCTGCTCGCACCATCTTAGTCAGGAGATGCTTCTTGACCTGCTAAATGATGCTGCGTCTGATGCAAAAAAAACTGCGAGACTGATAGAGGTCAGAACTCAGGCACGGGATCATCCTATACTCCTTTCCATAAAAGAGACCGCATATTTAAAGTGCGCAATACTACAGATGTTGTAGAAAAGAACTCACAAATTAAATAGAGTACTTAAAAAAGCATAATAAGGGCTGAAAAAAGCAAAGAGATGCTATTCCCAAAGAAATAGCGCCAAACATGGAGTAAATCCACCGTATGAATGGCAGGGGCTTGAAGAGCATTTGAAGGGGACGGCTGAACCTGCCAAAGCATTTGCCGCTGAATTCGGCTCAGGAGAGTGGGCTTATCTTGCGGGTTTGCGGCATGATGCGGGAAAAGATGCGGGTTAAGAATAAAGAGGTTGAAATAAATATCTGATTTGCTTATAATAAGAAAATCAGATAATCAGAAAGGAGGGATTGTGTATGCCTGTTGTTAAACTGAGAGAAAGGGGACAGCTAACTATCCCATACGAATACAGAAAAGAGCTCGGTATTGGCAAAGAAGATGTGCTCAATATCTTAAAAATCGGCGATGTGCTTGTCCTTGTGCCGAGACAGCTTGCCGGTGATGTAGTTTCAAGAAAAATCGAAGGCTCCATGAAGAAAAAAGGGCTGACCCTTGATAATCTTCTTAACAACCTGAGGGAGCAGAGGAAAAAATACTCCAGAGAGACATATGCAAAAACAAAGGCCTAAGGTTTTTCTTGACACAAGCGCATTGATTGCAGGCATAGCATCTTCAAGGGGAGCTGCAAGGGCTGTGCTGCAGCTTTCTGAAATAGGTTTGATAGAGCTCATTGTCTCAAGGCAGGTTATTGTTGAAGCAGACAGAAATATAGAAGAGAAGCTGCCCGAGATGCTGAATGAATACAG
>CAKKST010000349.1 GCA_919903585.1 Nitrospiria bacterium
TTGCCTCCAAAAAAGCGGTTGCATGGAGCAAAAGAAAGGAAGAATTTATAAAAAGGGCAGGATTTGTTTTGATGGCACGGCTATCTGTTAGCAACAAGAAGGCTGATGACAAACAATTCGAAAAATTCCTGCCTATTATAAAAAGAGAATCCGCTGATAACAGGAACTTTGTTAAAAAGGCAGTCAACTGGGCATTGAGGCAGATTGGAAAACGAAATCTCAGATTGAATAAAAAGGCAATAGAAACAGCAAAAGAGATTCAAAAGATAGATTCGAAGGCTGCAAGATGGGTCGCCTCTGATGCACTTCGGGAATTAAAGAATGAGGCAGTTCAAAGGAGATTACGGTCTTTGATAAGGTTTTAATGTGAGTGGAACAAGTTGGCGATTAGACCATAAAATATTGTATTCACATGCCTTGCTTATGTTATAATCGCCGCATGCGTTTTATTGCTGACCTCCACATCCACTCAAGATACTCAAGGGCAACCAGCGCTGACATGTCCCCTGAGACCATCTGGAAATGGGCGCAGCTCAAGGGGATAACGGTAATAGGCACAGGGGACTTTACACATCCAAAATGGTTTAAGGAACTGCATGAAAAGCTTGAGCCTGCGGGCAACGGCCTCTTCGCTCTGAAAAAAGAATTTAAAACAGAGGACATCCCGGATTCCTGCAAGGCAGATATCTTTTTTCTCCTCACTGCTGAGATAAGCTGCATCTATGGTAAAAATGGAAAGACCCGAAAGATACATTCCATTATATTTGCCCCTGACCTTTCAGCCGCAGCAAGGCTGAATCTTGCCCTATCAAAGATTGGAAATCTAAATGCCGATGGCAGGCCCATCCTTGGGCTTGATGCAAAGGAACTTTTAAAAATCGTATTGGATGCATCCCCTGATGCCATGCTTGTCCCTGCCCATGCATGGACTCCGCACTTCTCAGTCTTTGGTTCAGAATCAGGCTTTGACTCGCTTACCGAATGCTTTGAGGAATTGACACCACACATATACGCCATAGAGACGGGCTTGTCGTCCAACCCCGCAATGAACTGGAGGCTCTCTGACCTTGACAGGATAACTTTTATATCCAATTCTGATGCCCATTCACCAGCAAAGACAGGCCGCGAGGCAAATATCTTTGATACTGAAATTTCTTACAAGGCGATGATGGATGCAATCAAGACAAAAAAAGGATTTTCAGGAACCATGGAGTTCTTTCCTGAGGAGGGTAAATACCATTATGATGGGCACAGGCTGTGTCGTACAAGCCTCTCCCCAAGGGAGACAATAAGGCATAATTTTCTCTGCCCTGTATGCAGCAGGAGGGTAACCGTAGGTGTGATGCACAGGGTGGAAAAGTTAGCAGACAGAGCGGATGGATTTAAGCCAAAAGGCGCGCCCGATTACTTTTCCATCATCCCCTTGCCAGAAATTATTGCCGAGACATTAAAGAAAGGCGTTAACACCAAAGGCGTGAAGGGCGAATATCTAAACCTCATAAGCAAGCTCGGCAGTGAATTTAAGATACTCATGGAAACCTCACTTTCTGATATTGAGATGGCCGGCTCTCCGCTTCTTTCAGAGGCAATCTCACGGATGCGGGAAGGCAAGGTGCACATTGCACCGGGCTATGACGGCGAGTATGGGAAGATAAGGATATTTGAAGAGGTGGAGAGGGAAGAAATCAAAGGCCAGATAACGATGTTTTGAAAAGAGAAAATAGGGGTTTGATTAATTATACCCCTACAGCTTAAATAAAGCACAAAATCCAAGAAAGAAAGATAAAATAATGCTTCTCCTATAAGAAAGAAATGGTATAATAAAATCACAGGAGGTTAATTATGCCGAATATATTGGAAATAGATAAAGATTTATATAATGCCCTTGTGGAGTCTTTTGGGGAAGATGCCTTAAAGGAAAAGATAGACGATATTCTCATTTCTGCAATTGAGAGCAGGTTGGAACAGTATAATAGCGAGATATTAAAATTTGAGGAGAAATATGGGCTTCCATTTCATGAATTTGAAAAAAAATGGAATGGAGGCAAGATAAAGGACAAGCACAGTTATGAGGTGGAAAGCGATTTTATGGACTGGGAGATGTTGGAAATGGAAAAGAAAGAACTCCTATCAGCACTGTCCAGACTCAAGGGCCTAAAGAAGAAATGAGCAGATATGATGTTGATGCCTTTCTTTCAGAAATAAAAACCCCTCTAAAAAAATATTTTACGGAGTATAGATTTGAATTCCTGTTAAAAACATCAAAATCCCTCAAGGCTAATATTTATCTTAGAGAAAATCTTTTTATTGCTGTGCGATATAACGCAAGAAACGAACGGATGGATTTTGCGTTAATACAGAATAATCAAAGGATTTTCGGATATGATAATTTGAAAGAATGGCATTACCATCCTTTTGAAAATCCAGATGAACATATTCCTTGCGATAAGCCTTCCATGGATAAAATCTTTTCTGATATCAGAAAAGTTTGTGAGTCTCTTGGCGGCGAGAAAAATGTAGGGGTTTGATTAATAAAAACCCTGCCCTTGAAGAAAAATGATTGCTATGTCTGATTTCTTTCATGGTCTAAATAATTCCCAGAAAGAGGCTGTGAGGGCTGTTGATGGGCCTGCGCTTGTGGTTGCAGGGCCGGGGACAGGGAAGACATTAACCATTTGCCGCAGGATAGCATATCTTATCAGTCAGGGCATAAGGCCAGAGAATATACTCGCTGCAACCTTCACCAACCGTGCTGCGAGGGAAATGAGAAAAAGGGTTGAATCCCTTCTTGGCAGACATGCAGAGAAGCTTTTCATAGGGACATTTCACCTCTTTGGCCTGAGGATTATTCAGGATTCCTTTCCAGATAATTTTGTGATTTACAACAGGGATGAACAGATTGAGCTTATCAGGAGATTAGTAAAAGGCTCTGGAATGAAGGCCCACCAGATAGTAGAAAGAATATCAAGGATAAAAAATCTCATGGAAGAGGCGGATGACGGGATAAAAGGTATCTATGAAGATTATCAATCAAATCTCAAAAAAAATTCTGCCTTTGATTTTGATGATCTCATCCTCAAGCCGATAGAGCTATTCGGCAATAGCGAGATACTCGCAAAATATCGTGATACATTTAAATATATCATAGTTGATGAATATCAGGACATAAACCCTGCACAATACAGATTGTTGAGGCTACTTGCAGGCAATGAGGGTGACATCTGTGCTGTTGGTGACTCGGATCAGGCGGTATATGCCTTCAGGGGAGCTGATATAACAAATTTCCTGAACTTTGAAAAGGACTTTAAAGATGCAAAGCGGATTACCCTTACAGTGAATTACCGTTCAACAGGAGTGATACTCAATGCCTCAAACAGCATGATAAAAAATAATCAGAATAGAATAGACAAGGAGGTTTGTACCACAAGGCTGCAGGGAAATACAATTACTCTCATCTCTGTGCCAGATGAAAAGGCAGAGGGAGAATTTATTGTAAGAGAGATAGAGACGCGGATAGGCGGCACAAGTCATTATCAATTACTGCACGCAAATGGGGCTAATGACTTCTCTGGAGAGTCCTATAGTTTTTCTGATTTTGCTGTGCTATTTAGAACCAATGCACAGGCACAGGCAATAGAGGAGGCCTTTGCAACATCAGGGATTCCATATCAGGTCATTGGCAAAGGCGCCTCTCAGCAGAGCAAAGAGATTGAAGATACCATCTCATATATGAAGTCTATCATTAAGCCATCGGAAGACATTGCTGCGTCTGAACAAGCCTCTCTGGAGGAGAAG
This sequence comes from Nitrospiria bacterium, assembly GCA_919903585.1. GTDB lineage: Bacteria > Nitrospirota > CAKKRA01 > 9FT-COMBO-42-15 > 9FT-COMBO-42-15 > JACPZJ01. The sequence continues at coordinate 3,796 of CAKKST010000349.1, forward strand.
CTTTTGACCCCTGCGGATATCTTTGACCCGAGGGCAGATGCAGTTGCCCTGCTGACCATGCACATGGCAAAGGGCCTTGAGTTCAAGGTGGTATTTATTGCAGGGGTTGAGGAAGAAATAATTCCCTATACATTAAAGAAGGATAATGTAGATATTGAAGAAGAGCGGAGGCTCTTTTATGTGGGAATGACAAGGGCAAGGGAGGAGCTTTTCCTGCTGTATGCAAGGAACAGGTTTTTGTATGGACAGCGGCTCAGGCAAATGCCCTCTCCATTTCTTAGAGAGATACCTGAAGGGCTTATACAAGAGAGGGTTATCCCTGACAGGATGATCAGGCAGAAAAAGGATAACCAGATTGGATTGTTTTAGTCTTATGAAGGCTATTGTTTTTGATAATGAACTAAGGTTTGTTGAAGATTACCCCGTGCCTGAGCCAGAAAAAAA
>CAKKST010000350.1 GCA_919903585.1 Nitrospiria bacterium
ACCTTTATCCTCTTACCCTTCACCAGCATGTCGTCAACAGAGCGTATCACATGGTCTGCAAGCTCTTCTGGAACCTCAAAGAAGGTAAATTTATCAAAGAGGATAAGAGGATAAGAGGGTCAGACTTGCCTATTGACATTTGTTCTCATTCTCTCTATCACCATTTCAATTTCTGCCTTTGAAAAGAAAGAAAAGACTCTGCTCTTGGAATATCAGCTTCTCCCCCGCTCCTTAATAACCCGCACTTGCAAATCACAAAAGAGGGAAAAGGGTCTGGTCTTGAAATATCAGTTTCTCCCCCCTTAATAACCTCTACTTGCAAATCACAATAATCTGCAATTCCTTTTGGGTCATACCCCTGCTCTACATGAGCCATATAAACAGCCTTATCATTGCAGGCAAATTGATATAATCCTAATTGTATAACATGGTATTGTCAAGGCTTTTTGTAATTTGTTTAACAGAACTTAGGGAAAGACAGTGGTTTTTAAAAAGACAAAATTTCTTGCAGCAGACTAAAGGCTGTGCAATGTGCAGACCAGACCCTGATGTTTTCTGCTGTTTGCTAAGTAGTTGCTATAATTTTTTCTATATCATTCATTGGATAATGCTTGCCATTGCCTGTTGCTATTACTGCATTTCTTGCAAAGGCAGTTGCTGCAATAAAGCAGTCATCTAATTCAAGTTCATGGCTTTTGATGCTATTTTTATAGGTTCCAGCCTTTTCAGCTATTTCACGGGTTACATCTATAATATTAAGACTGTCTAATAAATCGGTTGTCTTTTCTCTTTCATGTTCTTTCATGCCTGCAAATATCTCGGCTACTGTTATAACAGAACAGTATATTACCGATTCATTAATCAACGATGACAAAAAAGTCCTTGCCTTCTCCCTGCCCCTAAGAAAATTTATGAGAATATCTGTATCAACAAGGACATTCTTCATGGGCGGCTCAACCTTGTAGAGCGTCTAAGCCTTCTGATAAAGGGCTTAGTGCCTTCCTTCAACTCAGGGTGCTCTTTTTCCTTCCATACGCCAAAGCTTGATTGAAGAACACCTTTAAGCTTAATTCTTTTCAGCTCCTTTTTTAAGGCCTCTGCAACAATCTTACTCTGCTCCCTCTTGGGGACAGCCCTCTTTAGTTCTTCAATCAGCTCTTCAGGCAGAAGGAAATTTGCCTGCTTTGTTGCGCTTCCCATAATTAACTCCTTTATAGGTTTGTATATAGGAAATTATATAGAGTATTTCCTATAAAAACAAGTTTTTTTTTAATTACCCCTCCGTTCTTTCTTTAAACCGTGCCTGTGCTTTTTCCCTTTTGCAAGACAGAACAAAAGCGCCTGTCCTGATTTCCATATTTTCCTTGCAGCAAGCTTTGCCATGGGTGCAGAGCTAACCTTGCTACTTTTACAGATTAATCACCACTGTCTTCAAGTCCGTCATCTCCTCAATAGCGTATCTTGGGCCTTCCCTGCCGATGCCGCTGTTTTTTACGCCGCCGTATGGCATCATGTCTGCACGGTACAGGGATGTGTCGTTTATCATAATCCCGCCAACCTTTATACCTTTAATCGCCTTAAAGGCAATGTTTAAATCCTTTGTAAAGATTCCTGCCTGCAATCCATACTCAGAGTCATTCACAATATCAATTGCCTTATCAATAGTGTTATAGGGTATGAGAGACACAACAGGCGCAAATGCCTCAAAGCATACAATGCGCATTGTCCTTTCTACATCTGTTAATACAGCAGGCGTTACAATAGAGCCTTTTCTTTTGCCGCCTGTAAGGAGCCTCGCCCCTTTCTTTTCAGCCTCTTTAATCCACTCCTCTGCCTTTATTGCAGCCTCTTCATTTATCAGAGGCCCAACATCTGTTGACTCATCAATCGGGTCGCCAACTTTTAGATTTTCTACAAGTGGAATAAATTCAGAAAGGAATTTATTCATAATATCCTTATGAACAAGGAGCCTCTGCAAGGATATGCAAATCTGGCCTGCATAAGCAAAGCCTGCACGCGCACAGGCAGATGCAGCCTTTTTTATATCTGCGTCATTATGAACAATGGTCGCAGAATTAGAGCCGAGTTCAAGAATGACCCTTCTTAACCCAGATGCCTCTTTTATCCTCTTGCCCACCTTTGGGCTTCCTGTAAATGTGTAGAGCCCTATCCTCTGGTCAGCAAGCAGCC
>CAKKST010000351.1 GCA_919903585.1 Nitrospiria bacterium
TCCATCTGAAAATCCCCCCATCCCCCCTTTACTAAAGGGGGGCGAGGGGGGATTATTTTCTCTTTCCTCAAAGTCAGAAACTGCTGTTATAAACTCATCTATATTTTCAATCCTCGTCTCTGCATTTTCCTTATCAGCCTCACGCAGCCAATTAATGTAATTGGTCTTTGTTAGTATCTCCTTAACCCGGTCAGTTAAACCAGTATCCTTTTCATTTCGCAGGCCGTCAATCAAATCAACAAACCCCTTAATATCCCCCCTTAATCCCTCATCCCCTGATTTCATGCCTTTGTAAAGGGAGACATCCTTTCTCCTGCAAAGGTCAGTCAATTTCTCTATTGTAATCTGGCCGATTCCCCTATGCGGCACATTGATAATACGTCTGAGACTTGTATCGTCGTTGGGATTTACAATTGCCCTGAGATAGGAAATTATATCCTTTATCTCCTTCCTCTCATAGAATCTCAGACCGCCGACAACCACATAGGGGAGGCCATTTTTATAAAATCCCTCTTCAAGGAGCCTTGACTGGGCATTTATCCTATAAAGCACTGCAAAGTCTTTATATGCCCTGCTATCCTTTTCCTTTAGCTGCTTTATTGTCTTTATAATATATCCTGCCTCTTCCTCGCCGTTTCCTGCCTCATAAAGCCTTATCTTCTCGCCAGATGGATTTTCTGTCCAGAGGCCCTTGTCCCTCCGCATGCTGTTTTTATTTACCACTGCTGATGCTGCATCAAGTATCCTCTGTGTAGAGCGGTAGTTCTGCTCAAGCTTTATCACCTTTGCATCCGGAAAATCCCTCTCAAAGTTCAGGATATTACCGATATTAGCGCCCCTGAAGCTATATATCCCCTGATCATCATCACCAACAACACACACATTCCTGTGCCTGCCTGATAAAAGCATCATCAGTCGGTACTGGGCATAATTCGTGTCCTGATACTCATCAACCATTATATATTTGAAGCGGTCCTGATAATGGCTGAGTATCTCTTTATTACTTTCAAAGAGCTCCGCTGTCTTCATCAAAAGATCGTCAAAGTCAAGCGCATTATCTGCCATTAATTTATTCTGATATAACTGATATACTTTTTTTACCTTGTCCTCAAAACCAAAGGCCTGTGCATTGAATCTGTCAGGTGAAATAAGATTATTTTTCAGGCTGCTTATCTTCCTTGCAATGGAATCAGGAGGATATAGTTCCTCATTTATATTAAGCTCCTTCACACAATTCTTTGTTACTGTCAATGTATCGGCCTTGTCATAAATAATAAAGTCCTTTGAGAACACACCCCCACCCTTCCCTCCCCCTTCCCTCAATATCCTTACACAGGCAGAGTGAAAGGTGCTGATTAAAGGGCCGCTGCCATTAAGAAAGGAGCCGCAAAGCCCGTCAATCCTTTTGCGCATCTCCTCTGCTGCCTTGTTTGTAAATGTTACAGCAAGGATATTTTTAGGCTCAATCCCTTCCTTTATCAGATAGGCCACACGATAGGTAATTACCCTCGTCTTTCCGCTTCCTGCGCCGGCGAGTATTAAGAGCGGCCCGTCCTTATGACGCGCAGCCTCCTGCTGCTGCGGATTTAATGAATTAAATATATCTTCCATCCCTTATTCTACTGTTACACTCTTTGCCAGATTCCTTGGCTGGTCAACATCACTTCCT
>CAKKST010000352.1 GCA_919903585.1 Nitrospiria bacterium
CAAAGACTGATAAGGAACATCCCGTTTATTGGCTAAGAGCTTAAGACGTTCAATTAGTAATTCTGGCAATCTGATGGATATGGTTCTGGTAGATGGCCTTAGCTTTGAAAACAAAGCCCTTTTCCCCTTAGAATAGTCAATATATTCTGTTGAATCATGCGTTGACCAAAATTCAAACTCATCATCTTCACTTTTAAATTTTGGTATCTTTTTCAATTTGCTCATATGCCTTTTTCTCCTTTTTGCTCATATCCCTTGCTGAAATAATTCTTATTTTATTCCTTCTTATGGTAAATACTACGAAAAGCAATCTCCTGTTATCAGTTCTGCCTAATGCAAAATAGCGGTTTTCTAATACAGAATGGGGTTCATCTTTCCTTACAATAAGTGGCGCATTAAAAAAGACCGTCTCACATTCAACATGTGTAACTCTGTGCTTTAACCAATTCTTTTCAATGTTCCATTCGTCCCAATCAAAACCCTCTACATTAGATAAAATCTCTATTTGCTTATTCATAGGCGTATATTATTAATATATACAAAAGAGGATAGCCTTGTCAAATTAATTATGTATAAAAACAATTAAACGATACCAAACTATCTTTGAAAATTAGCGCAAAATATCAATCAGCCGCATCTCGCTCTTTGCCAAATCAGGTATGACAATATGGATGCCCTTGTCATCCTCCCATAAGGCAAAGTCTGCAGGGCCTTCAAAGCCTGTTGCAACGGCCTCTGGCTTTTCTTTAATTTTCATTTTATACAGGGTCTTGCTCTTCCAATCGCTGAAAAAGATGTTCTTCCCGTCCTTTGTATGTGCAATGCCGTCAAGCTGCCCAAAGGGAGGAAGGAGTTCTTTAACCTCTCCCTTTGGGGATACAGAAGATATTCCCCTTTCACCTCCTCCAAAGTCATAACCTGCTACAAAGAGGTTGCCTTTTTCGCCACACAGGCCATTTGGTGAAAGGCCCTTGCCTTTGGCAATAACCTTAATTGCGGGCCTATGTGATCTACTAAGATAATCTGCTGGTTCTATCTGGAAAATCTGGTCTCCCTGCGTATCACTTACATACAGTGTGCCGTCTCTTACAATAACATCATTCAGGAACTGTGCACCCTGCAGGCTGAGCTTCTTGCCCTCTTTTGTTTCCAGATCAAATTCCCATACAACATCAATGTCTGTTACCCACAATCTATCCGCCTTAACTGCGATGCCCTTCGGCTTATTCAAGACGATCTTTGTCTTTGGGTCAGGCAGGAACTTTTCTTCCAATGTCTCGCCTTTTAGAGAGAGTTTTCTGATATAGCCTGCGCCGTCTTTTTCTGTTGGCTTTAAACCAGAGCCAAACTCGCTCATATAAAGCACCTTCGTAATCTTATCGTAGGCAATGAACTCAGGATTTTTGAAGCCGCCTATAATCTTTTCATTTTTATTTTCTTCGGCAATAACAACAACTGCAGCAAAAGACAAAATCATACAGATTAAAAATAATACAATCCTTTTCATTGGCCTTCTCCTGTTAAAAGTTATCGTATTGTTAAAAGTTTTTTTAGCGTATTAAACTTTCCTCCAAAAAGTTATTAAAGATTTGCCTCATTCCAGAGAAAATATAGCATTGTTTTTATAATCTTGTAAAGTGGATATTTATTCTTATCCTAATTCCTTTTTTTCCGTTTCACATAGATAAAGAAGTAAAAAAAATTGACAAAACTAAAGGGCTCTGATAAGCTCCGTTAAACATAAGAATTTGTACCACAAGGTTAATTTGGGTTAACTATAATGGAGGGCAAAGATGGTAGTAGATAAGGATGTCGTGCTTTACCATGAAGAAAAAGGAATTGTCCTAATTACCTTAAATAGACCTGTGGTTTTGAATGCATTAAACAAGGATTTGCTGCAACAACTTTCCTATCTTCTTGATAAAGTAAGAACAGATAATACGGTTAGAGTAGTAATAATTACAGGGGCAGGGAAAAAAGCTTTTTCTGCTGGTGCAGACATTAAGTTTCTCAATCAAGCCACCTCGTATGAAATACGAGAATTAGCTCAACTATCTGTTAATAATAAGATT
>CAKKST010000353.1 GCA_919903585.1 Nitrospiria bacterium
ATCGTAAAACAGTTCGTTTCTGCGGATAGCCCTTATAAGCCGTCTGAAGATAAAACCAGGGTTTGTATATATCATCCTCTTGTACGCAAGCTTGTAATATTTTTCTACAGTATCCCAGCTTACAGAAGGATGCTCAAAGAAATCCTGCGGCCTGTATATGTTATAACATTCCCAATCATAAACCTTTAGCAGCTTCTTATCGGCTAACTCTTTAAACATAACAGTTCCGGGAAAAGGAATGCATATGCTAATTTTTAAAATATCGGGCTGAAGTTTTCTCCCAAACTCAATAGTATCCAGCATGGTCTCTTCTGTGTCATTTAACAGGCCAACCATAAAGTATCCAAAAACATCTATACCTGCCTTACGGGCCATTTTAACTGTTTCAAATGCCCTTTCAACTGTGGCCCTTCCCCCCTTGCCAAACTCTTTTAACACCCTGTCATTTCCTGCTTCAAAACCAAAGGCAACCTTGTAACAGCCCGCCTTCTTCATCAGGTTAAACATTTCCTGATCCCCTGCATCCACGCGGATGCCATTCTGGCACTGCCACACCATATCAATCTTCTCGTTAATCAATCTTCTGCATATCTCCTTTGTCCTTTCCACATCTGTTGTAAAAATATCATCTGCAATAAAAAACTCATTAAACCCAAAGGACTTCATATATTTTATCTCTTCTATAACGCGGTCAACCGATTTCTTACGCAGCGTATCGCCTTTGGTTATCTTGCTTGCACAGTAATTGCATCTAAAAACGCACCCTCTTGTTGTTTCAAAGAATGATACAGGCGGTCTTTTTGCCAGGAGGCGCGAGGTATACGGTGTGTACTCACTGATATTAAAAAGGTCCCATGCGGGCATTGGAAGGCTATCTAAGTCTTTTATCCAGTCCTTAATAGGATTCCTGCGGATTGTCCCGTCGCCTTCCCTGTATGTTAGACCTGATAAATCCTTAAGAGAAAAACCATCGGCAATCTGGGATAATGTAAAATCACCCTCGCCGACACAGACTGCGTCAAGATTCGCCTCCTCAATGGATTTTTCAGGAAGGGCAGAACAGTGAGGGCCGCCTCCAATTGTGAAAATGTTCGGGCTTATTTTTTTGATGCTCTTGGAAAGCTGGATAACCTGCGGGAAAAGCGGTGTTGTACCGGTAAAGCCTACAATATCGTAGGAATTCTTTTTAACAGAATCCAAGACAAGATCAGGAATAAAATCCCTGAAAGAAAGGTCAATAATATCTACCCTATGGCCGTCTTTCTTTGCCTGAGCTGCAATTGTTGCAAGGCTCAGCACAGGAAAAAACGGGAGGCCAAAGGATGAGAGGATATTTTTATATGTCGGCCGCCACGAGGGATTTATAAGTAAAATATTAGCCATCTACTATAACCTAAACCTGAACAATCAAAAACTGATGCAAAATCTTCTGTCTAAAGGCAGAGTCTTAATGATACAAATCTATTGAAACTAATTATTATTTAAGTTACAGATACAGCTTATTACCTACAACTTCCCCCTTTAAGAAAAACTGACTTTAACCCCCCCTCTAAATTTATAGGATTAAAATTTAAATCCCCCCTTGCCTCACCAATTTCACAAACTTTATCCATGCTTAGTATACTTAAAGATTTATAATTAATCAATGATTTTTTTTCAAAAAGATTATAGACCCTAAGTGGAAGCCATAACACCCATAAAGGAATATGTATCTTAATAACCCTTTTTGAAAATAGACCTGCAATCTTATCAATCAGATTATTCAGGCTTATAGCCTCCTCGCCTGCGATATAATATATCTTGTTCTTTATATTCCTGTCTTTTATCAGTTTTATTATAATATCGCATACATCGTCTACATAAACCGGCTGCAGCAGGCCTTCTCCATTTCCGAATACTGGTATTACTGGATATCTCTTAATCAGTTCTGCCAACAAGCAGATATCTTTTGAGCCTTTACCATATATCAATGCAGGCCTCAATATAACATAATCAGTATTTGAGCTTTTTATAATATCTTCAGCTATTCCCTTTGTTTTGCCATAAATACTTATATCTTTTAAACCTGCATCAAGCGAGCTGATATATATTATTCTTTTAACACCGTTTGTTATACATGCATCAACTAAATTACGGGTTCCGTCTACATTTACCCTTACAAGGTCACTATTATCTCCAGATTTTATTATTGCTGCAAGATGTATTACTGTATCAACATCTTTTGTCGCCTTGTCTAATATTCCTCTATCTAATATATCCCCTTCAATAATTTCGACCCTACTGTTATCATCTATCTTCTTTCTGTCCCTGACTAAGCACCTGAACAATATTTTTTCATGAATCAGCTTCTTTAATAAATTTTTTCCTAAAAAACCAGTGCCACCTGTTACGAGTATCACCTTAACTTCCTCATAATATGCTTTAAAATAAATTTAGGCCTCACATAGTATGAAACTAAGGCATATTCCAGAAACCTGCGCAATTCCTCTGCAGAGAGGTTTTTATGTTTAAAGACCGGATTAAAATTGTCAAATTTTTCCCAGTTACTCTCGTATATCCTGTCCTTTATTTGTTCATAGTATTCTGTCCCGGGAATGGGGGTACAGATTGTAAAGTTGGCAAAATCCGTGTTTAATTTCTTTGCATATTTTATAGTTTTCTCAATAGACTCTCTTGTATCATTTTCAAGCCCGATTATATAAAATGCAATAACCTTTATGCCCTTTTTGTCGCAAAATCTTATTATCTCTTCCTGATGTTCTACCTCAATTGCTTTTCTCTTCTGTTTTTTCAAAATATCAGGCTCTGCGGATTCTATGCCAACTTTAATAGCCCTTAGTCCTGATTCATACAGCAAATCCAATAATCCGGTATCAAGATTGTCTAATCTTGTTTCACAACCCCATTCTATATCTATTTTTTTTGCTATTATTGCATTGGCTATGTCTGCAGCCCTCTTTCTATTAAAAGAAAAACAGGGGTCCCTGAACATAAGGCTTTTAATACTGTGTTTTTGTACAAGGTGACCCATCTCTGCGATAACATTTTTCACACTCCTTTCCCTGTATTCCCCAAAGACCTTATATGGGCAGTAATTGCATCCGTACACACAGCCTCTGCTGCTTTGAATAAAAGTAAATGGGCTCGCTGGAAGTGTCGGCTTGTATGAAAATTTTTCTATTTGGAAAATACTCCAATCCGGAAATGGCAAACTATCCAGATCAAGTACCGGATTACTCTTTACTATCCCTTCGGGCATATTGCCATTTCTTATTTTAAGTGCAGCCTCTTCAGGTTCACCCTGAATAATAAAATCAGCATAATCTGTAAAAAGCTCCGGCCTCACTGAAACAAATGGACCTATCAATCCTATCTTTGAACTGGTTTCTTTTTTTATCTTCTTTATAAAATCCATCTCAAGGCTGTGTTCAATCAGAGAGCATTGGATAATAATCAAATCAGAATCAGCAGGTATTTCATTTGTTATTACATTAATAGTGTGTCCATTCTTTTTGAAAATGCCGGACAGATAGCCATAAGACAGCAATGGAAAACATTCACCGCCTGACCTTATTTTCATAAGCAGTCTTGCTAAAAGTGAATCCCCTACATGAAAGGTAGTGCCAAAGCCACCATTATAGTCCTTATTGTCACCTGCTTTTTGTATGTTGAGTAATGTAATTTTCATATTAAGAAATAAAATTAGTATACTATTTTTAAATTAAAATATCTTGCAACAGACTCAATAACAGGCTTTAATTCATTTTCAGCCCTTTCCTTTAAATTTGAAAAATCAATCTTAATATCTTCTATTTTCTGCTCAGAACATTCATAAAAACTTATTATCAATTCATTCACAAAAGACTGCATTGCTTTAGGATTGGCCCTTTCATATGTGCCCTTCACATCAATTACAGCCCTGCCATCCTGAATTATTAATTCCCCTTTGAATTTTTCTATGTAGATAACAGAATCTATAAAGTTTTTAAAAGGCTTA
>CAKKST010000354.1 GCA_919903585.1 Nitrospiria bacterium
AGGTTCTTCTGCGGGCCAAAGGCGCCGAGCACAGCAAACCTAACAGTTATATATATAAAAGTAATAATTATGAATGGGAGATATCGTTTCATGAGCCATTTTATAATCCCACCCTCCCCTTTGCCCCCTCCCACCTTCACTCCCTCTCCCCTTTGGGGAGAGGGTTGGGGTGAGGGGTTTTTCAATCCAAAAAAATAATCGTATGCAAATAATAATATAGGAAGTGTTATAGCAATCTCTTTTGAGAGGAGGGCGCAGAAGTAGAAGATATACGAACCAAGTCTAAAAGTTGAAGGTTGAAAAGTTGAATGGTTGAAGGTTGAAGAATGTATATACAGTAGAAATGCAAGAAAATAAAACAGCCCTGCCATCACCTCTGCCCTGCCAACAATCCATGTTACTGCCTCTGTATGCACAGGGTGCAGGGCAAAGACAAGGGCAGCAATAAGGGACGGCCATGAATTCTTTAATATTTCAAGGGCAAGGAAATAAACAATGATGGATGTAAGGATATGAAGCATGATATTGGTAAGGTGGAAGCCTTTGGGGTTCAAGCCCCAAAAGGAGTAATCAATTATATAGGTAACAGCAACCAGCGGCCTGTAGAGCCCCTGCCCCTCTGAATCAGGCGGATATGAGCTTATGAATGCCTTTGGTATGTTGGAGATGCTCCTAATCTGGCGGTTTTCAACAACATAGGTATTGTCATCATATACAAAGGAATTGTTCAGGGTAAAGGAATTATTCAGGGTATAAAAATAGGATAGGCTGGTTAATACAATTATTATCAGGATATGGAGCCATTTATTTTTTTCAGCCTTGTCAGTCATTTTTGTGATATATTAGTAGCTGTTCTTTCATTTGTCAATAGCCCAATGAGAACCAGCTTAAATTGACAATTATATCTTGATAATGATAAGATTTATAAAAAGGGGGTTTAGTATGCAGACGATAATTTTAAAGAGTGATTCTCCAGAGACAGTAGTTTCCCTTTTGAAGAATGCACTGGACAGAGAAAGAAGAATCCTTATAGATACTATCAGGATTACAAAGGAAAAGATTGACACGCTTGCAAAGAGTCTTGGAGTAGACATTAATAAATTAATGAAGGGTGAAATTGAACACACTGAGTCTAATGACATGCAGCTTATAGAATTGGAAGGTGAAATTGAGATTTTAAAGCATCTTGAATCTGAACTCAAAGCCCTTGAGACAGTTGAGATATGCACATAAAAGAATATCTGAACCATGTTTTTGATACAATTGCAGCAAACCCCTATGTTGAATCCAAAAACCTCTCTTTTAATGAACGACCTCCTAATGCCGCATATATAACTGGCATTCTAACCTTTATCAACAGTTCAAAACTGCACTTCAAAGAATTCATTGTTTGCAAATCTGAAAATGTTATTATCTGTAAATATGCCTACAATTACTTAACGCAAAATGATATGCTCATTTTCAGATATGACAATGCACTTGACCCAAAGGCCAAAGAATTTTCTACATATCCTGAACATAAACATCTGCCTGACAGGCTTTTGCCTGCTAAAAGGCCCTCGCTTAAAAATATTTTACTGGAAATTTCAAATTTAATAGAGGTTGAGAAATAATACGCTGTTAAATTCCGGCTGGAAGGTTTATAATGTTTTTATTTGATTGAATGAGGGCTGGCAGCAGCATGAAGAAGACAATATAAATAAAAACAAATAAATGAAAGGAGGAGACTATGTTAGGGACAAGGGTAAGGCAGAAGGATGGCACATTCTATTTTGTAAGTTACAAGGCACGGGACTTGCTTGAAAAGGTTCAGTTCATCAGCAGGTACTATTTTGAGGGCGACCAGATACTGCCAGAGGCGCATGTGGAGGATGATGTTACAAAGTTCATAGCAAAGATAGAAAAGAGCGAAAAGGCCTTCCAGAGGGTATTGAGCAGGAGAAAGGTCGGTGATATTGTAAATTTTTATGAAACCTCTGTTGCCCACCCGTTAATCCCTGCTACAGTCCTCCTGTTTACAGAAGAGGAGCTCACCTTTGAGCCGCTCGGTGAATACGAGACCATGGGAAATTTAAAGGAACCGAAGGGGGGATATCTGATAATTGACGGCCAGCACAGGCTCGCAGCCCTTCACTTCTATAAAGAAAGACACCCGGATGAGATAGACCAGATAGATGTCCCCTGCATAATATTTGACGGAAAGGCAGCAGACTTTTCAGCAGAGATGTTTGTAATAATCAACTCTACGCACACAAAGATAAATAAATCCCATCTCATAGACCTGATGGAAAGGGTAAGCTGGGAGACGAAGGATAAAAAGTTTACAGCAGGTATTGTTCATAATCTGTATGAGGATGCTGCATCACCCCTGCAATACAGGATAAACAAATTAGGAGGAAGGAGCAGGCAGGAGAAATGGATACTCCAGTCAGAGCTGTTCAATGAGATACACAAACTCGTTCAGAATAATATGACCTTTTTTGAAAGGAACTTTGAATTAAAGCCTGCAGGCGCCTATCCCCTGTTCAGGGATTATCTGAAGGCTGTGAGGAGTGTAATGGAGAGCATCTGGGGAAATAAGAACCATATGTTCACAAAGGCAGTTACAATAAAGGCAGTAATTAGGGTATTGGGTGATCTTATTAAGGATAAGGCAAGCATGAATGAATGGGCATCAAAACAGAACCCGGAGGCATTTCAGGCGCTTATTGCACCATGGGCACAGATGGCAGGCAGATTCCGTTCAGACGGCTTTTATGAGCGCTTCCCTGCAAAGGGCCAGCTTGAACGCACTACACGGATATATAAGGAGCTGGTGAATAGTATAGGCGCTCTTCAGAAGGCATAGAGAAGATATTTGATTGAGGTAACAATAGAAAAGATGGTATATGGTGGTAAGGGCATTGCAAGATACAATGACCTTACCCTTTTTATCTCTGGCGCCCTGCCGAGTGAAAAGGTGCAGGTAGAGATAAAGAAGAAAAAAAGGGGCATTGTTGAGGCTGAACTTATAAAGGTCATTAATCCTTCACCTGATAGAGTCACACCTCCATGCAATGGAGAGGAGGAGTGCACAGGTGCGCCATGGCCGCATATCTCCTATCCTGCACAGCTAAAACTGAAGCAGGAGATACTTCTTGAGACATTAAAAAAAATAGGCAGGATAGAGCCGAGAGAGGTTCTACCAATAATACCCTCGCCTGATACAGAGCGCTACCGCTTAAGGGTTCAGTTTAATGTGAGGTATCAGGATTCAAGGCCAATGATGGGTTTTTTTAGAGAAGGAACTCATCATCTCGTAGAGATAAAGAACGGCTTCCTCCTTCATCCCCTGATTAATAAAACCCTTGATGCAATCAGAAATATAGCAGGCCAATTACCACCTTTAAAAGAAATTCATGTGAATGCAAGCCCTGATGGCGAGATTATTATCCTGTTCTTTATAAATTCAGAGGCCCCTCCAAGCCTTGCGAATATCTTTGAGGCGCTAAAAAAAGAGGTAAATGAGATTGCAGGTGTCATAAGCTATGCAGGCCGCAAAAAATGGGAGGTCTTAGGAGAAAATTACATCAAACTTAGGCTCAATGATATTACATATCAGTCCACAGAAGGGAATTTCTTTCAGGTGAATTGGAGACAGAATAAAAATATGACTGACTCTCTTCTTGATCTTGCAGGGCTTAAAGGTGATGAAACAATCCTTGATCTCTATTGCGGCCTCGGAAATTTCAGCCTTCCCCTTGCAAAGAGGGCAGAAAGGGTTATTGGGATTGAAAGCGGCTACTCAGCAATAGAGGATGCAAAGAAGAATGCTGAGGCAAACGGAATTCAGAATGTTGAGTTTATATGTGATGATGTAAGAAAGGGGCTAAAGATGCTCCTTGAGAAAAAAGAGAAGGCAGACCTTATAGTCCTTGACCCACCGAGGGCAGGTGCAACTAAAAAGATAATAGAAAGGATAACCGCCTTTTCTCCGTCAAAGATACTTTATGTATCCTGCAATCCAACTACAATGGCAAGGGACATTGAGATGATACAGCGCGGCGGCTATATCCTCAACAGACTCCAACCAATAGACATGTTCCCCCATACCTATCATATAGAGTCAATAGCAGAGCTGATAAAATGCGCTGAAAGTCCTTGACACCCTTTAAAAGTGTAATTATTAAAATCCTACCTTGCATATCTTTTCATTCCCTTTAAATACAAATCATCCCCATAAACATCATTTACTACAATAACAGGAAAGTCCTCTACCTCAAGCCTCCTTATGGCCTCTGTGCCGAGGTCTTCATAGGCAATTACCTCTGATTTTTTGATCCTCTTTGAAAGCAGGGCGGCAGCGCCGCCAACAGCAGCAAAATAGACTGCCTTATATTTTTTCATGGCGTCAACAACCTCTTTCCCTCTTGGCCCCTTGCCAATCATGCCCTTTAATCCTTTTTTTATCAGAACAGGTGAGAAGCTGTCCATTCTGGCGCTTGTTGTCGGACCTGCAGCGCCAATCACCCTGCCCGGCGGCGCTGGTGTTGGTCCTGTAAAATATATTATCTGGCCTTTAAGATCAAAGGGAAGCCTCTCGCCGCTCTCTATTACCTCCACAAGTCTTTTATGCGCCATATCCCTTGCAGTATAAACAACACCGCTTATTAAGACCTTATCACCAGTCTTAAGATTCTTTATTACCTTATCTGCTAATGGTGTTGTAATTTTTATTTTTGCCATATAATTCGTTGCCTATCAGTGGTTTGCGGCTTGGAACCTTCTTTAGTATCTTTCTAAAATCCGCCTTTTTTGCCTTTCTTGCTCTGGCCTCTGAATATTCTTCTGTCATTATTGCTGAAATTTTTCCGATAATTTTTATTATCTCTTAATAAGGTAATTTTTTCAATATATTTTTCTCTACTAAAGGAGGTATTTTTTGCATCCTTTTGTATGTCCTACTCCCTGCTATCATAAACCATACATCTTATTATACAGATCAATAACTATCCCCTCCCGCAGGCCGAAATCGCAGACAACCATCTCGTTAAACCCAAATGCCTCCATTGCAAGCTGAACCATGGCTGTGCCTGCAATTATCAAGTCCTCCCTCCCCTTCTCAAGGGCAGGAATATTTAGACGCTCTTTCATTGTCTTGGGTTTAAGGTCATCAAATATCCTGTCTACTGCCTTTTTTTTCAGGACATAATTATTAATGCGAAGCGGGTTATATAAGGTGAGGTTCTGGTCAATTGCAGCAAGTGTAGTGACTGTTCCAGCAGTGCCGACAAATGTACTATTATTAAAATTGCTTAATTTATTCTTCAGACTTTTAAGCTCATTTTTTATTATCTTGTTCAATTTTTCAATTTCATTATTTGACACAGGGTCTGATTTTATAAACCCCTCTGTAAGTTTCACAACACCTAAACCTGTACTTATTGATTCTAATATCCTGCCATTCTTGCTAAGGATAAACTCTGTGCTCCCGCCGCCAATATCCATAATCAGTAACTCCCCCCTCACCCTTCCCTCTCCCCATTGGGGAGAGGGTATTTTTTTATTTCCTCTCCCCTCTGGGGAGAGGATTAAGGTGAGGGGGTTAAGGCCTGAAAGAACACCTAAAAATGTCCTCCTCGCCTCCTCATCTCCAGAGATTACCTCTATATCAAATCCAGTTTCTGCTTTTACAGCCTTAACAAACTCCGCACCATTTTCTGCCTCCCGAACAGCGCTCGTTGCAATAACTGCCACAGCATCAATTGAATAGCCCTGCATTATACTGGCAAATTCCTTTACAACAGAGATAGTGCGGTTTATGGCAGATGGGATTAATCTCTTTCCGTCTATAATCCCCTCTCCGAGGCGGGTTATCCTTCTTTCTGAGCGAAGCTCGTTAAAGGTGTATCTATCCTTCACATCAGCTATCAGAAGGCGGACTGTATTTGTCCCTATGTCAATTCCAGCAAGATTAGGCATCTACTTCTTTAAAATAAACTCAAACTCCTGCTCAATACCATCTATTTTCAGCTTTATCTTCAGCTCCCTGCCATATTGATCTGCCCTTGTAAAATAGACAAATCCCCTTACCTGCGCATGGGGATGTATCTCCCCCTCAGGCAATGCATAAAGTGCGATATTACTGAAAGACCTCCTGTAAGAATAAAAGAATGGTATGCCGAGGCCAAAGGTAGTATATGTCCCCTCCTTCTCCCTCATGATTATAGTCTCTGTATATGGATAATAGGGATAGTAAGGATAAAAGGGGGAATATTCCCTTGCAAGAAGCATATCGTTTACATTTGCAGGCGGGATTGCATTATACTGATTCCCCTGATCATCAAAGGCCATAAAGTTTTTATATGAAACAGCAACCTTCTGGTCGGTGTCATTCTTTATTATAAAAAAGATGGGTGTGAAATATTCATCAAGAAAGTAGGGATCAAAGCGCCAGTCCATTGACCTTGCAGTTATCCTCAGGCCGTTCTTTTCTTTGGTTATAATATTGTGCTTTGCATCAATAATTCCTTCCTGTTCTGTTTTGGGGATTATCTTTACACCGCACCCTGCTGTTAAAAAAGCAAAGGCTATTAAAAACAATATCACTATCTTTGCCTTCTTCATATTTTATACCCCCTTTTTTTCTTTAAGATACTCCCTTGTCTCCAATATCTCAGTGGACAGCATCTTTTCCGATTCCTCAAGCCGATATATCTCACCAAATAATTTATTGAGCTCAGGGTCCTTCAGGATGTCTTTCTTTCCCTCTGCTGCCATATCAAACACCTTCTCGCCAATTTTTTGATAGGTGAGCGTCAGCTCTTTTTTAATCTTTTCCCTCTCGTATTTAAGCTTTAAAATATCAATCTCAGTCACTATCTGTTTAATAATTCTCTTTGAGCGGGATTTAATGCCCTCTATCCCCTTTTTTAAATCCTCTTTTATATTATTCCATCTCCGCATCCTGCACCTCCCTCCTTCTTCCAAAAAGCCTTACGCCTTTCTTCTTGAATAAACCAACAAGTATAATCCCTGAGATAAAACCACCTATATGTGCAAAATAGGCAACACCTCCGCCTTTCGCACCAATACTCATTGCCCCGCTTAAAAATTGTATCACAATCCAGAAGCCGATTACTATAACTGCCGGTATCCTTATTATCTGTATAAAAAATCCTATCGGCACCAATGTCACTACCCTTGCACGGGGAAAGAGCAGAAGATAGGCGCCGAGGATGCCTGATATTGCGCCGCTTGCGCCGATCATCGGGAGTTTGGAGTTAATATTTACAAATGTATGGGCAAAGACCGCTACAATACCGCATATGAGGTAAAATATTATAAACCTTATGTGCCCCATTGAGTCTTCAATATTATTCCCGAATATCCAGAGATAGAGCATATTCCCGCCAAGATGAAAAAGACCGCCATGAAGAAAGATTGATGACAGGACAGTAACGGTATTTGGGACATATGGTGTAAGCGGCAGATTAATGCTATTCATCAGCTCATACGGGATTGCACCATAGGTCAAGGCAAAGAGCTTATATCCCTCCTCACCCAATGAAAGCTGATAAAGAAATATCAGCACATTTGCTGCAATGAATGTTATTGTAACAATGGGAGGGGTGCTTGTTGGGTTATCATCTCTTAAAGGTATCACAAATTATCTCCCTTTTATATCTTATTATATGATATATTTTACTTCAAGTCGTTAAGAAAGTAAAATAATTTTAGGCGGGAGTTTGTGAGGCGCTTGCTTATTGATGAACTTAATGCGCCTATAAAAAACAGGATGAAAATGCCCGATTTGCCGTTATATTAAAAGCTTACCCCTTTTGAATCGCCAAAAAGCCCTTTTATCTTATCCGCTTCCCCTTTCTCTTCCTTCTTCTTCCTTGCAACATATTTAGCGCTGAATGCTTCAAGGCCTTTTTGGAATGCCTCTTTTTTCCCTTCCGGCACCCTCAGGATAAAGCCTTTTGGAAAGGACAGCCTTGATTCTATCACTTCCTTTAGTAAGGCAGGGTTCAGTCTTTTTATCTCATCCCTTGTTACATCACAATACCTTTCAATATCCTTTACAAAGATGCCCTTCTCAAGCTGTACTACATCAAATCTCAATAACGGTTTAATGGGGATATCCCCAAAATAGGCCTTGTAATTATTCACAACATTAAGGGCGGCAAGGAATTCTGCATAAAAATTCCTGGAGGCAAAACCAAATCTCCTGCTATTGTAATTATTAATTATCTCTGGCAGGTGAGAGGAATTTGCCTTCTCCACTGCCTTCATCATCCCCCTGTCTCCATGATTATAGGCAGTAATGGCAAGCGGCCAGTTGCCGAGGGATTCGTAATTTTTTGTGAGAAACCTTGCAGCAGCAACTGTAGACAGAAGCGGGTCAAGCCTTTCATCAATGATCCTGTTCATTGCCAGATATCTCTTTCCTGTCGCCTTCATAAACTGCCACACGCCTGCTGCGCCGTATTTGGAATAGGCGTATGGATTAAACATTGATTCCACAAAGGTAAGCCTTGTAAGTTCTATTGGCAGGTCATATTCCTCAAATACCCTCTCCATCTCAGAAAGATATTCTCCAGAATCTATCAAGCCCTTTATAAAAAACTCCTTCTGGCCTGCCTGCGCCCTGATCCTCTTTCCCCTCCTGTCCATAACAAATTTATCCCTGTCTTCTATCTTTGCATATAATCCATATATCCTCTTTTCATCATCATTTAGATTATTTATATCCAGATCCTTCTTGGATAATCTTAAAAGCATTCTCTTGTAATTTTCTTTTACCTCTTTTATCTTCCTGCTCCTTATCCGCTCCTTCTCCCTGTCACTGATATCCTCATCCTTAAGATATCCAAAATCAATATTGGTGTATATAATATTCATATACCTATTGTCATGGATAATAACCTCGTCTGATGAGTATTTGGTATATATCTTCTTCCAGAATTCCACATTATCTTTCAGTTCTACAGGCAAGGGGAATATCCCCTGCTGGTTGGTATCAACATAGTAGCTTTCAGAAGGCTCATCCTGCTGGTTTTCCTGTGCAGAGGTATAAAGGCTCTCATCAGGTCTCGGGCCAATGGTCAACAAAAGGATAATGAGCAGAATAAGATGCCATTTCCTGTTAAAATTAATCATTTTAGTCTTTTGGAAAATCTTCTTCTTCATGTATATAACTATACCAGAAGAACCCTTTCTCGTCAAGAATATAACAGGTTGAATTAATTAGATTTTTCAGCATTGTGTCATAAGCAGTCCCAATAGATTTTTATAATGGAATTCATTGACAAATTAAAGCCCTATGATATATTATATCTAATAAGGGTGTAATATGATGGAAGAAATAACTTTATCAGGCAACATAAGGGATTATAGCCTTCCGCAGATACTTGAGTACCTGCTACGATTGAAGAAGACAGGCATCCTGAGGATAAAGAATACCGGAATAGAGAAGGCAATTTATATGAAGGACGGCCAGATAGTATTTGCCACCTCTAATCTAATAGAAGACAGGCTTGGCGAGATGCTGGTAAGGGCTGGTAAGATCACGCCATCACAGCTTACAACCGCCGGCAAAATTCTAAAGGAGACTGGAAGGAAATTAGGGGCGATAATGGTTGATGCAGGCTTTATAACCCCAAAGACGCTCTTCTGGGGGCTGAAATTTCAGGTTAAGGAGATCATCTACAGCCTCTTCCTTCTTGATGAAGGGGACTATAAATATACTGACGGCGGATACTCGGATGATATAATAGTGCTTCACATTGATACTGCAGAGCTTATCACAGAGATAATAAAGAAGATGGAGGTAGCCTGATATCAGATCATTGGCATTATATATTTCATTAATATTTGTTTTTCTCGCCTGCGCAGCTACACCAAAGTCAATGGATCAGGTCTCCATTACACCCACACCGCTGCCAGATGCAAAAAAATATAAGGTCGTGTCAGATACAGTTGTGTTTGAGGACAATAATGTCTTTATATCTGTAAGGCATCTCTCCCCTGTGCTTCTTGACAGACACTATCAGGAAAGGAATCTGCCGAACCCATTTATTAACTTCCCTCAAGGAAAGGAATTTACAATATTTGCTGTAAAGTTCATAAATAATTCAAAGGACAGGATAACATATAATCCTATGATGTCTGCAATATTTGAAGGGAATGAAAAACCTATAAGGCCGATAGATGTTACAGATTTCTATTTTATGCTTAGCAGCGAGCCGGATGGCGAGATGCGGATGCAGATAATAAAGAAGACTGCCTACGACATCCAATTCATTCTAAAAAGCGGTGACGAGAAAAGCGCCCTCCTGATTTTTCCTGCTATTGACCTTTCGACGAAGGCTGCAACCATCATCCTGCGGGATATATATTTTGGTTACAAATGGGTTAATCTGCCCTTTGCATTTGATGTAACAGCAAATATCCCTCCAAAGTAGAAAATATCTATTTCTCTACAAAGGGGATAAGGGCAATATGCCTTGACCTCTTTACAGCAGATGACAATGCCCTCTGATGCCTTGCACAGTTGCCAGAAATCCTTCTTGGGATTATCTTTCCCCTGTCGGTTATAAAATTCCTAAGCGTCTGCACATCCCTGTAGTCTATAGAATCCCTCTTCTCTGCGCAGAATCTACAAACCCTTTTTCTCTGAAATACCCTTTTTGTTTCCATATATCAAATTCTCCTCCTAAATTGAAGTAGGGGCACAAGATGTTGTGTCCCTACAGTAAAACGCAATAGACATTCTCATCCTCTAAAAAGGAATATCATCCGCGACCGGACCATCTCCCGCCTGTTCAGCAGACTGGTCACCCTGAGCCTCTGATGGTTCAGGAGCAGACCCTGCGCCCCTCTTTGGCATGAATTGCACTGCCTGTGCAACGACCTCATGCTTGCTCCTCTTCTGGCCGTCCTCTGTCTCCCAGCGGCGCTGCTGCAGCCTGCCGTCAATCAGGACAGAATCTCCCTTGCCAAGATATTTGCTGCAGTTTTCTGCCTGCTTGCCAAAAACAACAATATCAATATAGCTTACCTCTTCCTTTGTCTCTTCACCCTGTTTATATTTTCTATTAACTGCAATGGCAAAACTGGCTACAGGTGTGCCATTGGGGGTATAACGCATCTCAGGGTCACGGGTAAGATTGCCCATTAATATTACCTTGTTATAACTTGCCATAAGTGTTTACCTCACATCCAGAGATTTACAGGGAATAGGTCTTATAAGCCTTATAGGACTTATTCAACTTTGACTCTCTGACTCTTTGTTATTAGGAAGATGGCGTCTCCTCCTCCTTCTCTGCGCCTGCTGGAGGGGCCTGTTTTGCTGGCTTTGCCTCCTCCACCGGCGCTGCCTGTGGCGCTGTGCCTGCCTGAGCCGGGGTCTTCTGTGAAGGAGGAGCAAAGTCACCTTTAAGTTTTACTGTCAGGAATTTAATGATAGAATCGTTAAGGCGGTAATTCCTTTCAAGCTCTTTTAAAATGGGGCCTTCACCTTTGAGATGGAGCAGGACATAGTGCCCCTTTTTATGCTTTTTTATCTCGTATGCCAGCTTCTTTTTTCCCCAGTTCTCAACATTAACAACCTCTCCGCCACCGCTGGTGATGATGTCCCGCATCTTCTGGATTACCTTTTCTGTCTCTTCGTCAGACAGGGTTGGTTTAATTATAAATATTGATTCATAGTTACTCTTCATTACTACCTCCTTTTGGCTATTAATAACCCTAAGAAAAATATCTTAGAGTAAGGGGTAAGGTTAGTATACCATTATGGCTGCTAACCATTCAATAAAAATCTACACTGCAAATCTGAAATTTATTATATCCCCATCCTTTACAATATAATCCCTGCCTTCAAATCTCAAGAGGCCTTTATCCTTTACTGCCTGATGAGAGCCCAGTGAAATAAGATCATCGTATGCCATAATCTCTGCACGGATAAAGCCGCGCTCAATATCAGAATGTATCCTGCCTGCGGCCTGTGGCGCCTTTGTATCTGATGTACAGTCCATGCCTTTACCTCATCCTCGCCAACTGTGAAGAAGGTTATGAGCTTTAGAAGCCTGTAAGCTACCATTATAAGGGAATTAAGGCCGGGCTCTGAAACACCAAGGACATTTAAATATTCAGCCCTCTCCTTCTTATCCATCTTTGCTATCTCTGCCTCTGCCTCTCCGCAAATAACCACAACAGGCGCATTTTCCTTATCACCTGTCTCACGAACCTGATCCACCCATTTATTACCTTTGCCAATATCCTCATCAGAGATATTTGCAACATAAAGTACAGGCTTATCAGTAAGAAGGTGGCACTCCTTCAGGATGATTTTCTCGTCATCGGTATAAGCCAGACCCCTTATCGGCTCACCCCTCTGGAGCATCTCTCTAATCCTCTTTAGAAACAACGTCTCCGAAACCGCCTTCTTGTCGCCGGCCTTTGCTGTCTTCTCAGAACGGGAGATCTTCTTTTCAACAGTATCTAAATCTGCCAGTGTTAACTCGGCATTTATAATCTCAATATCCCTTTTAGGGTCAACATCTCCGCATACATGGACAATATCAGGGTTCTCAAAACACCGTATAATATGAAGGATGGCATCTACCTCCCTGATATGGCCGAGGAATTTATTGCCGAGCCCCTCTCCCTCGCTTGCCCCCTTCACCAGTCCTGCAATATCTACGAATTCTACAGTAGTCGGTGTGAGCTTTTTGGGCTTATACATCTCATTAAGCCTGTCAAGCCGCGCATCAGGAACAGTTACCACCCCAATATTTGGATCAATGGTGCAAAAGGGATAATTTGATGCCTGTGCCCCTGCTGATGTCAGCGCATTAAATATAGTTGACTTGCCAACATTTGGCAGACCGACAATGCCACATTTTAAACCCATAAAAAATTATATCAATAGCGGTGCAATGATCAATGAGACAATGCTCATGAGCTTTATCAATATGTTCATTGCAGGGCCAGAGGTATCCTTAAATGGATCGCCCACAGTATCGCCGACAACCGCTGCCTTGTGATTTGCCGACCCCTTACCGCCGAGATTCCCCTTTTCTATATATTTCTTTGCATTATCCCATGCACCGCCTGCATTGGCCATAAATATGGCAAGCAGGACGCCTGTAACAGTTGCGCCGGCAAGCATGCCGCCGAGGGCTGCAGGCCCAAGTATAAAACCGACAATCACAGGTGCAACAACTGCTGTAACACCTGGAATTATCATTTCAGTAAGGGCAGCCTTTGTGCTGATATCAATGCACTTTGCCACATCAGGCTTGACACCTGGTTTTCCTTCAAGGAGGCCGGGAATTTCTTTAAACTGCCTTCTTATCTCATTCACCATCTTGAATGCTGCCTTGCCAACAGAGGTCATTGTAAGTGCACCAATAAGGAACGGGATTATGCCGCCAATTAGCAGGCCGATAACAACAGTAGGGTCTGTTATC
>CAKKST010000355.1 GCA_919903585.1 Nitrospiria bacterium
ATGTTCCTTATCAGTCTTTGTTAAAAATACTTTTGATGGAGAGAGTGGAAAAAGAACTGCATATTATTAAGTAATTTTTATCAGTGTTTTTTTTCATTAACTATCTTAGAGAGTTGGCTATGCCACTTATCCGTACACCAGAGGAACGCTTTAGCAACTTACCCGATTTTCCTTTCGTGCCGCATTATGTAGAAGTTAATGGTTTGCGCGTCCACTATATAGATGAGGGCAGAGGAGAGACCATCCTCTGTCTTCATGGCGAGCCTACATGGTCATATCTATACCGCAAGATGATTCCGATATTATCAGCAAAGCATCGTGTTATTGCAATGGACTTTATCGGCTTTGGCCGTTCAGATAAATTCACAGAGCAAAGCGAATATTCCTTTCAGATGCACTGTGATATATTGACAGGCTTTATCAATACTCTATCACTCAAACAGATTACCTTAGTGGTGCAGGACTGGGGCGGCCCGATTGGCCTAAGAGTTGTAAGCGAGATGCCAGAGAGGTTTTCAAGGCTGGTAATTATGAATACAGGATTGCCCACAGGTGATGTGCCTGTGAGTGAAGCATTTCTCAAATGGCGAAGGTTTGTTCAAAATACTCCAGACCTTCCAATCGGTCAGGTGATACGCATGGGTATGGCAAATGGCAGCAAAATTCCATCAGAGGTCGTATCTGCCTACGAGGCGCCATTTCCAGATGCATCTTATAAGGCAGGTGCAGTAGCATGGCCGCTGCTTGTTCCATTGCAGCCTGATGACCCCGGTGCTGCTGAGATGCGGCAGGCAAAAGATTTCCTGTCAAAATGGAGTAAGCCGGCGCTTGTAATGTTTTCTGATAAAGACCCAATTACCAGCGGAGGAGACAGATTCTTTCGGAAGCTTATTCCGTCGGCAAAAGACCAGCCTGATATAGTGATTAAAGATGCCGGACATTTTCTTCAGGAGGAGAAGGGCGAAGAGATCGCCCAACATATACTAAAATTTATGCAACGGACGATATAGAAAAATCAGTAGGCCTCAATCCTTTAATTGAAAGATGGATTTTTTAGGCTTGCATTAACCCTTCTTAAACCGTATAATTTCAGCATGAAGCAACAGGATATAATCAATATTTTAAAATTACAGATCAAACAAGCCTCAATGCCATCAGGGATTGAGGCGATTTATCTTTATGGCTCTGCACTCAAGGGCAGGCTCAGGAAGGATAGTGATATAGATATTGCAATAC
>CAKKST010000356.1 GCA_919903585.1 Nitrospiria bacterium
TTGCTTCCCTTGACCTACCAAATCCCCCCTCACCCCCCTTTGAAAAAGGGGGGAGGGGGGGATTTATAAGGATCGGCATTGTGGATGTCCCCGGGCATGAAGGGCTGATTAAAAATATGCTTGCAGGCGCAGGCGGCATTGATATTGTAATGCTTGTTATTGCTGCTGATGAGGGGATAATGCCGCAGACAAGGGAGCATTTATCAATATGTAATCTTTTAAATGTTAAAAAAGGGCTTGTGGCATTAACAAAAAAGGACTTAGTAGGGGCAATTCATGAATTGCCCCTACTAATATCAGAGATAAAAGAGTTTGTAAAAGGGACATTTCTTGAAGGGTGTCCTGTTATACCTGTGTCTTCAAAAAGTGGCGAGGGCATGGAACTTCTCAAGCTGGAATTAGAGAGGATAGGCAAGGAGATAAAGACAAAATCTCCTGACGGCCTCTTCCGCCTTCCAATTGACAGGGTTTTTACAATAAAGGGATTCGGCACAGTGGTAACAGGCACACTAATCTCTGGAAAGATAAAGCAGGACGATGTAGTTGAAATTTATCCAAAAGGCATAAAGACAAAGATAAGGGGCATCCAGACCCACAATCAAAAGACAGGGGAGGCTTTTGCAGGCCAGAGAACAGCTTTAAACCTTCATGGTCTTGAAAAGGAGCAGATTGAGCGAGGGGATGTGGTGTCTTTGCCCGGATATCTGCAGCCAGCTTATATGATTGATACAGACTTGAATTTATTAAAGGATGTTGCCAGGCCGCTGAGAAACAGGACGCGCATCCGTTTTTATACAGGAACAGCAGAGGCAATGGGAAGGGTCTATTTATTGGACAGGGATGAGCTTAAAGAGGGTGAAAATACTGTTGTCCAGATAAGATTAGAGAGCCCTGTTGTCTGCCTTTCAGGCGACAGGTTTATTATTAGGCAGTATTCGCCGATGGAGACTATCGGAGGCGGAGAGGTTTTAGACCCTTATGCCCTGCGGCATAAAAAGAAAGAGGCAAATGCAATTGTAAAGGGACTTGAGGTATTTAAAAAAGGAAGTTTAGATGAGAAGGTTTTATACTTTTTCAAAAAAGAAAAATCAGAGAAGGCTGCTAAAGACCTTGAAGGCTGGATAGATGCATCTGTAGAAGATTTGAAGGCAGTTGCGGCAGCCCTTGCAAGCAAAGGCATGATTATTGATATTGGTCAGGGGCTTTATTTGTATAAAGGTGTTTTAGAAGGTATAAATGAAAAGGTTATCTCAGGGCTAAAGGACTTTCACAAGAAAAATCCGCTAAAGCAGGGTATAGAAAAAGAGGTGATTAAGGGCGGCATTAAAAATATATCTGATATCCTCTTTAATTTTGTTATCAATAGCCTTCAGAAGGCAGGAAAGGTTGTTGTTGAAAAACAGCTCTTAAGGCTTTTAGACTTTAAGATTCAGCTTGCCTCTGGGCAGGAGGCATTGAAGGAAAAAATTCTTAGTATATATATCAAGGCAAACACGCAGCCGCCTTTGCGTGAAGAGCTATCAAAAGAACTTAAAACAGATGACAGGCAGATAAAGGATGTTATAAATATTTTAGTGGCTGAGAAAGAATTGGTGCGGATAAATGATTCCATGTATTTTCATAAAAAGGTATATGATGATATTAAGGCAAAGGTAGCGAGATTCTTTACAGATAAAAAAGAGATGACTGTAGCAGAATTTCGGGATATAATAAATACCTCACGGAAGTATGCAGTCCCACTGCTTGAGCATTTTGATTCAATGAAGTTTACAAGGAGGGTTGGGGATAAACGAGTATTGATTACACAGATTTAAAGACAGATTACTCAGATTAAGATACAAATCGGTGTAATCGCTTTTCATAATCTGTGTAATCATCTATATTGGGAGGAGATAGGTTTCTGGTGTGCCTCTTGGACTTCAAATCCAATGGGTCCTGATGAGAGTCAGGGTCGGTGGGTTCGATTCCCACATCCTCCCGCCAGATTATCCTTTTAGCAGTGTGCAGTTTTAGCGAAATCATTTGCAACCAGTAAGGATTTTTGATATAAATTTTATAAAGAGGAAGGCTTTTTGTAACTATTTTTGTTAGAATTAGCTATATTAGCATAAGCGGGAGGCATATTATGAAGGTGATAATAGAAATAGAGAAAGATGAAGACCTTAACAAAATTAAAAAGGCATTAAAAGGGGCAAATATCACTATTGTTAAGACTCAACAGAAGAAAAGGAAGATATTGGATGCAATTTTCAGGAAATATAATGTGAAACTGCCCGCAGATTATAAATTTAACAGAGAAGAAATCCATGCCAGATAAAATCTTCGTTGACACTAATATCCTCGTATATTTCATAAGTAATTATGAAGATAAAAAGGTAAAGGCCAAGGAGGTAATTTTTTCAAGTGAAGAGGTTTATATAAGTTCTCAGGTCATAAATGAATTCATAAGTGTTTGTTTTTCAAAAAAACTGATGGAGTTGAAGCAAACAACAACGTTGGTATCTGATCTAATGGAGGCATTAAGATTTTCCTGCGTAGAAAAAAGCACAATAAAGAAGGCTTTGCAAATAAAGAAAGACTTTAATTATTCGTATTGGGATTGCCTTGTGATAGCATCAGCTTTAGAAAATAATTGTTCCATTCTTTATACAGAAGATATGCATGATGGACAATTGATCAATAATGAATTGGCTATAATCAATCCCTTTAATTAAGTTCAGATAAATGAAAAAAATCAAGCTCACATCCCTAAGCCATGGCAGCGGCTGCGGGTGCAAGATGACAAGAAAGGACTTGTCTGTTGTCCTTGCAAATATACCGGAGGCGCAAGACCCAAATATCATTATTGGCACTGCAACTGCTGATGACGCTGCTGTATATAAAATAGATGATAAAAGGGCAATTGTGCAGACAGTGGATTTTTTTACACCCATTGTTGATGACCCGTATTGCTATGGTCAGATATCTGCTGCCAATGCAATAAGCGATATATATGCTATGGGCGGCAGGCCGCTTTTTGCATTAAGCATAATTGCCTTTCCTGTGAATACAGTTCCCGCATCAATACTTGAAGCGATTGTAAAAGGCGGGATAGATAAGGCAAAAGAGGCGGGCATTGATATTATCGGCGGCCACAGCATAGACGACCCTGAGCCAAAGTACGGCTTTACTGTTACCGGCATACTTGAGCTTGATAAGGTTGTGCGGAATG